>NZ_JBFBBQ010000067.1:0-47232 GCF_040682775.1 Amycolatopsis sp. NPDC051106
CCCCTGGGGGGGCTTTGGGTGGGTCTGACGCACCGAAGGCCACCTTGGGTGCGTCAGACGCAACCAAGGCCACCTTGGGGCGCTGGGGTCAGGCCGGGCCGAGCAGCGCGAGCGACGCCCGCACCGCAACCTCCGTCATGTCGCCGGCGCGGCCGCCGTCCTCGACCGTGGTCGCGATCAGCTCCCGCAGACCGCCCAGCAGCATGATCGCCAGCTGGCGGGACGGCGGGCTGATGCCCGCCGCGCGCAGCTCCGGGGTGTCCGTCAACCGCTGGGTCATCGCGATGAACCCCTCCATCGCGTCGCGCTGCAGGTCGCGGGCAGGCGCTCCCAACGCCGGGACGTCGCGGATCCAGCTCAGCGTGATCGCCGGCTCGGACTCCGCGCACGCGATCCACGCCTCGATCGCCTGGCGCACCTGAAGAGCCCACGGTGCGCGCGGGTCGACCGCGTCGGAGATCTGCTGGATCATCGCGCGGTTCGCGTCCGCCAGCAGCGCGATCAAGCACTCTTCACGGCTGGAGAAGTGCTCGTAGAACGTGCGGCGGGACGTGCGCGCGCGGCGGACGACGTCGGCGACCGTCGTTTCGCGGAAGCCGGCCTCGGTGATCGACGCGGCCAGGCCGTCCAGCAGCCGCTGGCGGCGGGTGTCGACGTCCACGACAGCCAAGTTACCGTCCTCCCTCTTGAAACGCGATGGTACACCGGCGTACCGTACCGATGGTACGTCCGCGTACCACCACTTTCGGGAGGGTCGATGACGACCATGACCAGCGCGGTGACGCTGCCGCCGGGGCCGGCCGCGCCCCGCGCCGTCCAAGGCGCGTACGCGCTCACGCAACCGCTGCGGGGCATGCGGCGGCTCAAGGAGCGGTACGGGGACGCCTTCACCGTCAACGTGCCGATCTTCGGCCACGCCGTCGTGCTCAGCGACCCGGGCGAGATCAAGCAGCTCTTCACCTCCGGGCCCGACCTCGTCGACAACCTCGAGGTCAACCTCGGCCGGGTGCTCGGGCCGCACTCGATGTTCGCGCTGTCCGGCGCCGAGCACAAAAGGCAGCGCAAGCTCCTCGTTCCGCCCTTCCACGGACGGCGACTGGCGGCCTACGAGAAGATCGTCGAGGAAGAGACGATCCGCGAACTCGCGAGCTGGCCGGACGGGAAAGCCTTCGCCACCCTGCCGTCGATGATGCGGATCACGCTCAACGCCATCCTCCGCGCGGTGTTCGGCGCCGAAGGGGCCGAGTTCGCCGAGCTGCGCAAGCTGCTCCCGCCGTTCGTCACCCTCGGCTCCCGGCTGGCCGTCGCGCCGATCTCCAAGAAGGGCCGCTTCAACCCGTGGCGCCGCTTCGAACGGATGCGCCGCGAGTACGACGCGATCGTCGACCGCCTGATCGCGAAGGCCCGCCCGGACGGCGACGACGTCCTCGCGATGATGCTGCAGACCCGCTACGACGACGGCTCCGGGCTGAGCCGCGACGAGATCGCCGACCAGCTCCTCACCCTCCTCACGGCCGGCCACGAAACCACCGCGACGACGCTGGCCTGGGCCGTCGAACGCCTCCGCCGTCACCCCGCGCTGCTGGAGGAACTGCAGGAAGACGACGGCAAGCTGCTCGACGCGACGATCCTCGAGGTCCAGCGCACCCGCCCGGTCATCGACCTGACCGCCCGGCAGGTCAAGCAGGACGGCTTCCGGCTGGGCCGCTGGACGCTGCCGAAGGGGTACGCGGTCCTCGTCAGCATCGCCCTGATCCACGACGACGACGCGGTGTTCCCGCACGCGGCCACCTTCGACCCGCACCGTTTCGAAGGCGCGCGCCCGGACCTCTACCAGTGGATCCCGTTCGGCGGCGGGACGCGGCGCTGCCTCGGCGCGGCGTTCGCGACCATGGAGATGACCGTCGTGCTGCGGACCCTGCTGCGGGACTTCACGCTGGTGCCGACGACCGCGCCCGGCGAACGCTGGCACTCGCGGGGCGTCGCCTACGCCCCCGCCAAGGGCGGCCGCGCGGTCGTGCGCCGCCGAACCACCGGAGGAGAGCAGTGACCGAAGAGAGCGCCGACGCCGGCCGGGGCATTTCCCTGGCGTACGAACGGATCGGGGACCGCGGCGCCGAGCCGCTGGTCCTCGTCGCCGGGCTGGGCCAGCAGCTGCACAGCTGGCCGGACGCGTTCTGCGCGCAGCTCGCCGAGCGCGGCTTCGAGGTCGTCCGGTTCGACAACCGCGACGCCGGGCGCTCGACGCACCCGCGCTTCCGGCCCGCGAGCCTCCCCGGCATGTTCGCGGGCCGGTTCCCCGCGCAGCAGTACGACCTGACGGACATGGCCGCCGACACCATCGGCCTGTTCGACGCCCTGGACCTCGAGACCGCGCACATCGCGGGCGTCTCCATGGGCGGCATGATCTCCCAGACCGTCGCGGCGCTGCACCCGGACCGGATTCGCACCCTGACGTCGATCATGTCGACGACCGGGTCGCGCCTGCTCGGCCGTCCCGCGTTCTCGACGTTGCGGATGATGGGCGCGAAGCCGCCGAAGTCCCGTGAGGAGGCAGTCGAAAGCGCCGTCCGGATGTTCCGGCACATCGGCTCCCACGGCTTCCCGTTCGACGAGGCCCGGGTCCGCGAGCTGGCCGGGACCGGCTGGGACCGCGATCCGACGGCCGGCGGCGTGGGCCGTCAGCTCGGCGCGATCCTCAAGTCCGGCAACCGGACGCCGCTGCTGCGGAGAATCACCGCGCCGACGCTAGTGATCCACGGCGACCGCGACCGGATGGTCCACCCCACCGGCGGCGCCGCCACGGCCCGCGCGATTCGCGGCGCCCGCCTCGAAACCGTCCGCGGCATGGGTCACGACCTGCCCTCGGGCGCGTGGCCCACCCTGCTGGACCTCATCGACAAGCACGTGAGGAGCAGCGATGTCACGGCCCCGTAGCATCACCGGGCGCCCGGTGGTGATCACCGGCGCCGCCTCCGGCATCGGCCGCGCGCTGGCCACCCGGCTGTCCCGGCTCGGCTCGCCGGTCGCCTTGGCCGACGTCGACGCGGACGGGCTGAAGGCCACCGCGGCGGCGCTGCACGGCCGCGTGCTCACGCGGGTGCTCGACGTCCGCGACGCGGAAGACCAGCTCCGGTTCGCCGCCGAGGTGCGCGAGTGGCTCCCGGCACCGCTGGCCGCGGTCTTCAACAACGCCGGCGTGGCGGTCACCTCGAGCGTGCTCGACGCGGTACCCGAGGACGACGACTGGCTGCACGACATCAACTTCCGCGGGGTGGTGCACGGGACGCGGGCGTTCCTGCCGATCCTCGTCGAGCAGGGCGAAGGCGCGATCGTCAACACCTCCAGCGTGTACGGCCTGCTCGGAGTGCCTTACCAGAGCGCGTACTGCGCGGCGAAGTTCGCCGTCCGCGGCTTCACCGAGTCGCTGCGGCAGGAGCTGGCCGGCAGCGCGGTCCGCGCGATCACCGTCCACCCGGGCGGCATCACGACGAACATCGCGCGCAACGCCCGCGTGCGCCGGGACCCCGCCGGGCTGGGCCGCAGCCGCGAAGAGATGGCCGCGCAGTTCGAGGCCATGACGATGACGTCGCCGGACAAGGCCGCGGCGATCATCCACACCGGCGTCGACCGCGGCAAGGCCCGCATCCTCGTCGGCCCCGACGCCTACCTGTTCGACGCGCTCGCCCGCGTCACCCCCACCCACTACAACGCCGTGCTGACGCGCCTGCTGAGGCGCCCGCGGCGGACGGAGGCCATCCGATGACCGAGCACGTCGATGTCCTGATCGTCGGGGCCGGCCTGTCCGGCGTCGGCGCGGCCCACCACCTGCGCACGGCGTTCCCGCGCAAGACGTACGCGATCCTCGAAGCCCGCGACGCCATCGGCGGCACGTGGGACCTCTTCCGCTACCCGGGTGTGCGGTCCGACTCGGACATGCAGACCCTCGGCTACCGGTTCCGCCCGTGGACCAGCAAGAAGGCCATCGCCGACGGCCCGTCGATCCTGCAGTACGTCCGGGACACCGCCGCCGACGCCGGGATCGACCGGCACATCCGGTTCGGGCACCGGGTCGTCCGCGCGGAATGGTCCACAGAGGACGCACTGTGGACGGTCGAGGCCACGCGCGACGGCGAGCCCGTCCTCTTGACCGCGAAGTTCCTCTACCTGTGCAGCGGCTACTACGACTACGCGGGCGGTCACACGCCGGAGTTCCCCGGCATCGAGGACTTCGGCGGCACCGTCGTGCACCCGCAGCACTGGCCCGAGGACCTGGACTACGCCGGCAAGAAGGTCGTCGTGATCGGCAGCGGCGCGACGGCCGTGACGCTGGTGCCGGCCATGACCGACCGCGCCGAGCACGTCACGATGCTGCAGCGCTCCCCCACCTACATCCTTTCGCTGCCGTCGGAGGACGCGCTGGCCAACCGGCTGCGCGGCCTGCTCGGCCCGAAACTGGCGTACCCGATCGCGCGGTGGAAGAACGTCGCGGTGAGCACGCTGATCTACCAGCTCAGCCGGCGCCGCCCGGGCGTGGTCAAGGCGATGATCCGCAAGGCCGCGATGAAGCAGCTGCCGCCCGGGTACGCCGTCGACACCCACTTCAAGCCGCGCTACCAGCCCTGGGACCAGCGGCTGTGCCTGGTGCCGGACGGCGACCTGTTCCGCTCGATCAAGCGCGGGGACGCCTCGGTGGTCACCGACCGGATCGCGTCGTTCACGAAGGACGGGATCCGCCTGGAGTCCGGTGACGAGCTGCCCGCGGACGTCGTCGTCACGGCCACCGGGCTGCGACTGCTGGCCTTCGGCGGCATCGACCTCGTCGTCGACGGCGACCCCGTCAAGCTGCCGGAAACCATGGCCTACAAGGGGATGATGCTCAGCGGTGTGCCGAACTTCGCGTTCACGATCGGCTACACGAACGCGTCGTGGACGCTCAAGGCCGATCTCGTCGGCGAGTACGTCGTCCGGCTGCTGCGGCACCTCGACCGGAACGGCTACGACCAGTGCGTGCCGGTCAACGACGACCCGGCGGTCACCGAGCTGCCGCTGCTCGACTTCGACGCGGGGTACGTGCTGCGGGCGATCGACGAGTTCCCGAAGGCCGGCTCGCGGGCGCCGTGGACGCTCGGCATGAGTTACGCGCACGACGTCGTCAAGCTGCGGCACGGCCGGATCGACGACGGCGCCCTCCGCTTCTCGCGACGACGGGCGGGAGCGGGCAGACTGAGCGCATGACGCTCTCTTCGCTTGTCCGGGGTCGCTGACATGCACTCCGCCGGACTCGTGCTGCACCCCCGCCGTGACTCGGCGGCCGCCGTCGAAGCCGTGCTCGGCTGGGCGGGCAAGCGGAACATCGAGATCCTCGGCATCGCCGACGAGATCGTCCGCCTGAACTGCGCGGCGATCGGGGTGACGCCCGAGGAGCTCGGCCGGCGGTCCGACCTGGTGGTCAGCCTGGGCGGGGACGGCACGATGCTGCGCGCCATGCGGCTGGCCGACGGCCAGCGCGCGCCGGTGCTCGGGGTGAACCTCGGCAAGCTGGGCTTCCTGGCCGAGGTCGACGTCCCGGACCTGCCCGGCGCCCTCTCGGCCATCGACGACCACCAGTTCACGGTGGAGCCGCGGCTGGCCGTGGACGCCGTGCTGGCGGGGCGCCGGATCACCGCGTTCAACGACATCGCGGTGGTGCGCGTGCCGGGCGACGGCAGCGCGGTCGTCGCGGTCCACGTCGGCGGCCAGCAGTTCGTCAGCTACTCGGCGGACGCGGTGGTCGTCGCCACCCCGACCGGTTCGACGGCGTACAGCTTTTCGGCCGGCGGCCCGATCACCAGCCCGTCGGTCGAGGCGCTGCTGGTCACGCCGGCGGCGCCGCACTCCGCGTACAGCCGGGGCATCGTGCTGTCGGTGCACGACGAGGTGACGCTGAAACTGCTGCCGACCAGCGGCCGGCTGGCGGTGGAGGTCGACGGCCAGGTCGAGGGGTACGTCTCCCCCGGCGACCGCCTCGACCTGCACGCCCGCCCCAGCGCGGCGCGGGTCGTCCGGCTCGGGATGACGACGTTCTACCAGCGGGCGCGCCGCAAGCTCCGGCTGACGGACTCGGCGGAGATCCCGCAGGACGGCTACCACTGACTCAGGCGCAGCTTTCGAGTGAAAGCTCCGCCTGAGGGACGCCAGTGGCGCGGATCACATCTCGGGCGTGTCCCGCTATGATCACGGAAAGGTCACAGGTAGCGTCCTCGGCTTGCGCCTGAACCAGCCGAGCCGTCGCGGAGTGTCTTAACGCATGCTGTCCCCTTCACCGGTCCTTCCCTCGCTCCGCGCCCGGCTGCTCGTGCCGGGAGCCCTGACCGCCTTCGCCGGCGCTGTCGTCCTGCTGGCCGTGCTGCACCTCGACCGGCGGCTCGCGCCGCTCGACCCGGTCAGCACGATGCTCAGCGACTACGCGCTGAGCCCGGGCCGCTGGATGTGGGACGGCGCGCTGCTGCTCACCAGCACCGGTTCGGCGCTGCTGCTGGTCGCGCTCTACCGCCGCGGCCTGCTGGCCAACCCGGCGCTGGTGGCGGCGAAGGCGCTGTGGTGCCTCAGCCTGCTCGCGGTGGCGGTCTTCGCGAAGGATCCCCAGGGCGGCGCCATCACGGCCACCGGCAAGATCCACCTGTACGCCTCGGCCGTGACGTGCCTCAGCCTCCCGGTCGTCGGCTGGGCCTTGGGCCGCCGCCACCGCGACGACCCGCGCTGGCGGCGGTTCGCCCGCTGGTCGCGCCGGCTGGCGCTGGCGGCGATCCCGTTCTACCTGCCGTTCATCGTGCCGTTCGCGGTCAACGTCGTCCTCGGCGGTCACCTGCCGACCGTGGCGACCGGCCTGGTCGAGCGGCTGATGATGGTCCTGGAGATCGCGCTGCTCGCGGTGCTCGGCCACTGGGCCCACCGGGCGATGCGTGCCGGGGTTCAGCTCCGCGCGTAGGCCGCGATCCGCCCGACGTCCGGTGCGGGCGCCGGCATCCGCAGCCGGCCGTTGCCGATGCCTCGCTGCCGCAGAGCTTCCTTGATCCCTTCGACGGTGCCGCCCAGCGCCGCGAGGACCTCGTCCGCCCGCGCCTGAGCCGCCCGCTCGGCTTCGCCGTTCCCCTCGTCGACCGCGACCGCCAGGTCCCGGAACGGCTCCGGGAACGCCGCGGAGAGGCCCGAAACGATGCCGGCCCCGCCGGCGCGGGCGACCGCCGCCAGCTCCGTGTCGGCTCCCGAGTAGAACCGCGCGTCCGGCAGAGCTGCCCGGAAGGCCGCGAACTCCGCGGCCGCCGCACCGGACAGCTTGCCGCCCGGCAGGCCCGTCTCGGCGAACTCCCGCGGGGTCACGGTGACGCCGGTGCGCTCCGGGAAGAGGTAGCCGTAGACGTCCGCGGCCCCGGCGGCCTCGCGCACGGCGGCGAAGTGCCGCCGGACGGCCTGGGCGTCGGCGGGCAGGTAGTACGGCGTGATCACGGCCAGGCGCGTCGCCCCCGCGCCCAGCGCGTCCTCGGCCAAGGTGATCGCTTCGCGCGTGCTCGCCGCGCCCACGTGCACGATCGTCCGGTCCGGGCCGAACACCGCCAGCGCGAGTTCGGTGAGCAGCCGGCGCTCGGCCCGGTCGAGGGCGGGGAACTCCCCCGTCGTCCCGGCGACGAAGACGCCGTCGACGCAACCGTGCAGCCACGTCAGGAGCGCGCGGTTGGCCGCCTCGTCCAGCGCGCCGTCGTCGCGGAAGAGCGTGGGCGTGGCGGACAGGACTTCAGCTCGCGCCATCGGCGTCTCCCGGCTGGTCGCGGGTGCGGTGCAGGAGCCAGTCGCGGTCGGTCCGGATCAGCGCGTACCGGACCGATTCCGTCCGGCCGTGCAGGGTGAACAGGATCCGCTTGTCCGTCCGGTCGTGCTCCTCCCACCAGCCCGTGTCCGCGACCTTCTTCGTGTCGTCCTCGTAGGCGAGGTGGTCCATCGCGTGGTCGGGCACCGCGACCGCGAGCCGGTTGCCCGCGGAATCCGGCGGGAGGCCGCGCGGCACGGCCCACGACCGCAACACGCCGTCCTCCTCGAGCCGGAGGTCGAAGTGGTGCCGCGGGCGCCAGTGCTCGTGCAGGACGAAGGCCGGTCTCACGCTCCCACCATGCCAGAACGGTAAGCCACTACCCGATTTCCGCCCGTTCAAACCGGCCATCCGAGGACTTGACCGAATCCAGAAAAGCGCGGACGGTGGGGTCCATGAGCGATGCGACCACCACGCTGCGGGCCGCCGGCCTGCGCGTCACCGCGCCCCGGCGGGCGGTGCTCACGTGGCTGACCGGGCATCCTCATTCCACAGTGGACGAAATCGGCACCGGGGTCCGCTCGGTGCTGGGATCCGTGTCCACCCAGGCGGTCTACGACGTCCTGGGCGCGTGCGCGGAGGCCGGCCTGATCCGGCGGATCGAGCTGCCGGGACACCCGGCCCGCTTCGAACGGCGGGCCGGGGACAACCACCACCACGTCGTGTGCCGTCGCTGCGGGCGGACGGAGGACGTCGACTGCGTGGTCGGCGCGGCCCCGTGCCTGACCCCGGGCGACGCACACGGCTTCCTGCTCGACGAAGCGGAAGTGGTCTTCTGGGGCGTCTGCCCCGGCTGCCGTACCGCCACTTCCCGGAAAGCGACATCATCGTGACGCAGTCCCACCCCCGACCGACCACCACCGACGCCGGCATCCCGGTCGAGAGTGACGAACACTCGCTCACGGTCGGCCCCGACGGCCCGATCCTGCTGCACGACAACTACCTCATCGAGCAGATGGCGCAGTTCAACCGCGAACGCGTCCCCGAGCGGCAGCCGCACGCCAAGGGCAGCGGCGCGTTCGGGCGGTTCGAGGTGACCGGTGACGTCAGCGCGTACACGAAGGCGGCCGTGTTCCAGCCGGGCACGAAGACCGACCTGCTGGTCCGGTTCTCCACCGTCGCCGGCGAGCGGGGCAGCCCCGACACCTGGCGCGACCCGCGCGGCTTCGCGGTGAAGTTCTACACCAGCGAAGGCAACTACGACATGGTCGGCAACAACACGCCGGTCTTCTTCATCCGGGATCCGTTGAAGTTCCAGCACTTCATCCGCTCGCAGAAGCGCCGCGCCGACAACAACCTGCGCGACCACGACATGCAGTGGGACTTCTGGACGCTGTCGCCGGAGTCGGCGCACCAGGTGACGTGGCTGATGGGCGACCGCGGGATCCCGCGCACCTGGCGCCACATGAACGGCTACAGCTCGCACACCTACATGTGGGTCAACACGACCGGCGAGCGGTTCTGGGTGAAGTACCACTTCAAGACCGACCAGGGCGTCGAGACGTTCACCCAGGACGAAGCCGACCAGATGGCGTCGGCCGACACCGACTACCACACGCGCGACCTGTACGAGTCGATCGAGCGCGGCGACCACCCGAGCTGGACGCTCAAGGTGCAGGTCATGCCCTTCGACGACGCCAAGAACTACCGGTTCAACCCGTTCGACCTGACGAAGGTGTGGCCGCACGGCGACTACCCGCTGATCGACGTCGGCCGGATGACGCTCGACCGCAACCCGACCGACCACCACGCCGAGATCGAGCAGGCGGCGTTCGAGCCGAGCAACCTGGTGCCGGGCATCGCCGCGAGCCCGGACAAGATGCTGCTCGGCCGGCTGTTCTCCTACCCGGACGCGCACCGCTACCGGATCGGCGCGAACTACAAGCAGCTGCCGGTCAACGCGCCCGTCGCCCCCGTGCACAGCTACAGCAAGGACGGCGCGATGCGGTACACGAAGGTGTCGGACCCGGTGTACGCGCCGAACTCGAAGGGCGGCCCGCAGGCCGACGTGGCCAAGTACGGGCAGCCGTCGGGCTGGCACACCGACGGCGACATGGTCCGCACGGCGTACACGCTGCGCGAAGAGGACGACGACTGGGGCCAGGCCGGCACGATGGTCCGCGAGGTGTTCGACGAGGACGCCCGCGGCCGGCTGGTCGACAACGTCGTCGGGCACCTGCTCAACGGCGTGAGCGAGCCGGTGCTGGCGCGCGCGTTCGACTACTGGCGCAACGTCGACAAGGACGTCGGCGACCGGATCGAGTCGGGTGTGCGCGCCAAGCAGGACGAGACCGACCCGAAGGCCGCGGACCAGGGCAACCCGGCGCGGTCGGCCATGCAGCGCAAGGCCTGACGGCCCGGGAGCGGACGCGGACCCGGTGGGCACCCGCCGGGTCCGCGTGCTTTACCTTGGCCTCTTCGGGGAGGTGGGCCGGGTGAGCGTCACCAATGCCGTGTTGCCCGGCTGCGCCGCGGCGGCCCTGCTGGTCTTCGCGGTCCGCCTGGCCCGCGAACCGCGCCGGCTCGGCAACGCCGTCTGGCTCGGGCTGGCACTGTTGCTGATGGGATTGTGGCTGCTGCGCGCGGCCCTGCACCTGGAGTGGCTGACGCCGATCCTGGCCGGGGTGGTGGCGGTCGTCGGGATCATCGTCGCGGTGGTGCTGCCGGGTGCGCTGATCGCCAACGGCGTCCGGATGGTGCGGCGCGAAGGCCGGGCTCTCGCGAACCTGCTCTCGTTCCTGCTCGGCGTCGGCATCCTGGTGCTCGAAGGGCTGTTCTTCGTGCCGCTCGGCCGGTGGGGATCGGCCCTGGTGGCCACGGCGGCGGTGCTCGCCTGCTACTTCGGATTCCTGTTCGCGTCCCTGCTCGGGTATTCGATCCTGTACGGCAGGCTGCGGCGGCGCACGGGGTTCGACGCGATCATCGTCCTGGGCTGCGGCCTGGCCGGCGACCGGGTGACGCCGCTGCTGGCCGCGCGGCTCGACCGCGCGATCCGGCTGTACGAACGGGAAGCCACTCCCCCGCTGCTGGTGGTGTCGGGCGGGCGCGGGCCCGGGGAGTCGACGACCGAAGCCGAAGCGATGGACGAGTACCTGCGCGCGCGGGGAATCCCGGCCGACCGGATCCGCCGCGAAGACCGCGCGACGACGACCGAGGAGAACCTCGAGTTTTCCGCGGAGCTGCTCGGCGGCGCACGGCGGCACCGGGTGCTGGCGGTGACCAGCAACTACCACGTCTTCCGCACGGCGGTGGAGTGCCGCCGCCTGGGCCTCCCGTTCGACGCGACGGGCGCGCCGACGGCTCGCTACTTCCTGCCGAGCGCACTGTTGCGCGAGTTCGCGGCGCTGATCCTCCACTACCGGCGCACGACGATCGCGGCGTGCACGCTCATCATCGGCGGCGGGTTGACGCTGGCGGTCTTCGCCTAAGCGGGCACGGCGGCGACCCTGGGCTGCTGTTGACGATGCGCGCCCAGCCGGGCCCGGCTCTTCGCGTATGCCTGGCCAGGCGCGACGGCGACCTCATCGCCGACAGCGCGCTGCCGCCGGCGATGCGCGCCTGGCCAGGTGCGACTGCGACCGTCACCGGCACCTCGCCTCTGCCTAGCCGGACCCGACGGCGACCTCATCGCCGACAGCGCGCTGCCGCCGGCGATGTCTGCCTAACCGGACCCAAAGGGCGACCTGGCCACCGGCACCTCGCGCCTGCCTAGCCGGGCACGGCGGCGACCGCCTCGACCTCCACCGTGTAGTCCGGCCCCGCCAGCGCCGCCACGACCGCGAGCGTCGAGGCGGGGAAGTCGCCATCCGGGAACCAGCGTGCGAACACCTCGGCCTGCGCGGCGCGGAACCCGGCGAGGTGCTCGGTGCCCGCGACCAGCGTCAGCAGCTTGACGAGGTGCTCCGGCCCGGCGCCCTCGGCGGCGAGGAGCGCTTCGAGGTTGGCGAAGATCTGCCGTCCCTGCGCTTCGGCGTCCGCCCCGGCGAGGGTGCCGTCGGCTCCCACGCCGAGCTGACCGGCGAGGAAGACGAGCCGGTGCCCGGCGGGCACCTCGGCCAGGTGGCTGTACCGCCCGAGCGGCGGCGCGACGGTTTCCGGGTTCCAGCGGCGCGGTTTCACGCCGTTCATGATCGCAGACCCGGCTTCCGCGGCGGCCCGGTCTGCGGTAGGTTCACTCGCAGATCTGGTTTGCCAAATAAACTAGTCACGATCTGGGGGGCCGATGACCGAACCTGCCGCGCTGCTCGACGAAATCTCCCGCCTGCGGGCCCGGACGCGGGCGGACCGCCACGCGTACGTGCCGCCGTTGTTCCTCTTCGGGGTCCTCGTGCTGCTGGCTCCCCTGTGGGCGGAAGGCGGACCGCCCCGCTTCGAAGTCGCGCACGTCTGGTTCGGCACGCCACTGCAGCTCTACTGGCTCGCCGCGGTCGTCGGCGGATTCCTGGCCACCGCCGCGTGGTACCTGCACCGCGGCACGCGCAGCGGGGTGCGGACGCCGGTCCGCGGCTACCTCGCCATCGGACTCGTGGGCGTCCTCGCGATTTCGTTCGGGTTCCCGGTGGTCGAGTCCTTCGCCTACCGGGTCGCGCGGTCGCCGTTCACCCGGCCGTCGTTCACGGTCCCGGTGGCGGTCGCCGCCGTGCTCGCGCTCGGCGGTGCGCTGTGGCTGCGGCCGAGGCTCCGCCACCAGGGCATCGCGACGGCGGCCGCGATGGTCTCCGGTCTCGTCGCCCTCGCGATGCTCGACCTCCGGTTCGCGCCGGCGCGGCCCTACGCGCCACTCGTCACGATCGCGCTCGGCCTGATCGGGCTCGCGTGGCTGGAACGCAGCCGCGTGCTCGGCGTGATCAGCGGGCTCTTCGCCGCCGCGGCGCTGCTGGCGAACTTTTCCACCATGCAGAGCATGTTCTTCCACCTCGGCGTGTTCGCGCGGTTCGAAGGCGAGACCACGACAGCGTTCATGAACACGCTGTTGCCGGGTCTCGTGCTGCTCGCCGGCGGGGCGTTCGCGGCCTGGCACGAGCGGCGGGCCCGCGCATGAGCGAGCACCCCGCGGCAGGCCTCGACGAGACCGTCCACCAGCGGCACCGGCTCGGCATCCTGACCATCACGGCCGAAGCCGGGAAGGTCGACTTCGGGTACCTGCGCCGGACTCTGGACATGACGGCCGGGAACCTGTCGCGCCACGTCACGATCCTCGAGGAAGCCGGGCTGATCGACGTCGAGAAGGGGTACGAGGGCAAGCGGCCCCGCACGTGGATCACGATCAACCCGGCCGGCCGGCGGGCGCTGTCCGCGGAGGTGGCCGCGTTGCGGGCACTGGTATCGGCGATCGAACGTGCGGCCCCTGAGCCGCCGGTGTCGCTGGTGGACTCCCCGTCCTCCTTGCAGTGATCCGGTCGGCGACCAGGAATTGTGGCGGATAGACGCTAGCCGTATAGGTCGTTATACGGAAGCGTCGTCAGGGGAACCGGGAGCCCGCTCCCGAGCGCATCACCAAGCCGTGCCGCTCCGGCGGGATCGGCAGGGATCCCTGGCTCGGCGGCCACAGCGTCACCGCCGGGACCTCGCGCAGCTGGGCGCGGAGCTTCTGCAGCGGCAACGGGCGGCGGCGGGTCAGCAACGTCGTCGTGCGGGGATGCAGGTCCACGAACGGGTATGTCGCGTGCAGCGCCGCCAGCCGGCGTTCCAGGTGGTGACTGCGAGAGGTCAGCTCCGGCGCCGGTACCGCCGGCTGGATCACCAGGAACTCCCCCGGTCCGAGCCGGACCGCGCGGTCGAGCGGGCGCAGGCCCTGGCGGAGCAGGTCGGCGATGTTCTGCTCTGTGTGCATGCGGACGCGGGTGCCGTGGCGCCGTTCGACCGCGGTGAGGTCGTCGACCGCCACCAGCACCAGGCCGAGCGGCACCGTGTCGGTCGCGGCGCCGAGCCACCGCGTGAGGCCCGCCAGGGTTTCGAGGCCGGTGTCCGGGTCGACGGCCGGGCCCGCCACCGCCGGTGCCGACGCGCGCGCCTCGTCCAGCCGGGCCGCCACGTGCCGCAGGGCCGCCTCCGCCCGGCTTTCGACGTCGACCGCCGCCGGGGTTTCCACCGACGCCAGGACTTCGCCGACCTTCCGGCGGACCGCCGGGGGCAGCCGGTCGCCCATCGCGTCGCGGAGCCGGACGACCTCCGCGTACGCCTCGTCGCGGCGCAGTCCCCAGCGGCCGCGGAACAGCCGCGCCCGCTCGACCGACGACGCCTGCGGATCGATCTCGTCCAGGTCCTGCGCGACGACCGAGGCCCCGAACGTCGGCGACAGCACCGCGACCGACCACTCCCGCGCCATCGGCTCGTCGGGGCGCAGCAGCACCGGCGTGACGCCGTGCGGGAGGTCGGGGCGGCCGGAGTCGACCATGCCGACGACCGTGACGGCCGCCTTCCGCGCGATCCGCGCGTACACGTCGCGTTCTCGTTCGAAGTACGGCAACCGCTGGAACAGTGCGAACACCACGGTGTCGGCGCCCGTTCCGTCGGCGAGCGCGGCGCGCTCGACCGCGTGGGACGCGGTCACCAGAGCGCGTTTGGACAGCACGCCAGCGCGCTGATCTGCGTCGGGCACGGAGGATCGCCTTCGCCGGGGAAAGGGAGGCAATCACCGTAAACGCGCAGGGCCCGCCGGACTAGTTACCCAATAGTGGGAAATCAGAAGTGACGACGGCCAACCTCCTGGGCGACGACCTCGTCACGGTCCGCGAGCCTTTCCAGGCCCCGCAACGGCTGCCGCATCCGGTGGTTGCCCCGCAGCCGGCCCGCGTTGCGGTCGAGGAACGCCCAGTACCCGGCGGTGAAGGGGCACGCGTCCGGCCCGGTCCGCTTCTTCGGGTCGAAGACACAACCGGGGCAATGGTCACTCATCCGGTTGATGTAGGCCCCGCCGGCCGCATACGGCTTGGTCCCGACGATGCCACCGTCGGCGTACTGGCTCATGCCGATCACGTTCGCCGGCATGACCCACGCGAACCCGTCCACGAACGCGGTGGCGAACCAGCGGTTCAGCTCGGCCGGGTCGTACCCGCGCTGCAGCGCGTGGTTGCCGAGCACCATCAGGCGCTCGATGTGGTGCGCGTAGCCGCGGTCGCGCACGCCGGTGAGCGCGGTGCGCAGGCAGGCCGCTTCGACGGCGTCCGCGTCCAGCGAACGCCACCAGCCCGGCAGCTCGCGGCGCGCCTGCAACGCGTTGCGCCGCAGGTACTCCGGCCCTTGGTGCCAGTACAAGTGCCACACCCACTCGCGCCAGCCGAGGATCTGCCGGACGAACCCTTCGACGCTGCTGAGCGGCGCGTCGCCGGCCTCGTAGCGCTCTTCGGCCCGCCGCACGACGTCGCGGGGGTCGAGCAGGCCGAGGTTGAGCGGCACGGACAGGAGTGCGTGCGCCATCGCCCAGTCGTGGGTGAGCATCGCGTCCTGGTGGGGGCCGAAGACGGGCAGGCGGTGCTCGAGGAACCGGCGCAGGGCGCGGCTCGCTTCGTCGTGCCCGACGGCGAACCGCCGCGGTCCGTCGACGCCGACGGGATGGATCTTCCCCGCGCGCTGGGCTTCGTCGAGCTCCGCCCGGACGCGGTCGTCGATCTCGTTCTCCCGCGGGAGCCAGGGCGCGGGCACGTCGAGCCGGGTGGTCTTCGGCGGCGGCTGCCGGTTGTCCTGGTCGTGGTTCCAGTGCCCGCCGGCCGGCTCGCCGTCCGCTTCGAGCAGCACACCGAACCTACGGCGCTGGTCGCGGTAGAAGTCCTCCATGACGAACCGCGTGCGCCCTTCGGCCCCCGCGGCGAAGTCCTCTTTGGACAGCACGAAACCGGGCGTGGACAGGATTTCCGAGACGATTCCTTCTTCGCGCAGGCGCCGGACGAAAGCGTCGGCCGCGTGCGACGTCGGCTCGTGCACGACGACCGGCCGCCCGAACCGCCGCAGGCCGGTGCGGTAGTCGGGGGCGTCGAGCAGGGTGACGCGGTCGCCGAGGTCGGCGGCGAGCCGGTACAGCGCGGCCTGGACAAGGTGCAGTTTCTGCCGGTGGAACGGCTTGGCGGCGAAGGCCGCGGCCGACCGGATGAGCAGCACGTCGCGGCCGCGGAGCTCGGGAGTGCTGTGGAAGTGCGGCCCGAGCTGGTCGGCGAACAGCCAGAGCGCGGGCTCTTCTCGCATAACGCAAGCTAACCCGGTTCCCGCGGCTTCGCCCGGTCAATCGCCCGGCGAGGTGAGGTAGGCGAGCGCCATCGCGGTCGTCTCGATGGCCCACGCAGTCCAGGTCAGGCCGTCGGGCCAGAACCGGGCGGTGGCGGCGCGGTGCACACCGGAGCCGATGACGGTCCGGGCGGACGTGCGGACGGCGAGCGCGGCGTCCGGACGGCGGACCTCGGCCAAGCAGGGGTGAACGGCTTCGACGAGCGCCCGCTGGATCGCGGCCAGCGCCTGGAGGCCTCGATCGCGCCCGTCGGCGCGCTGGCCGTCGAGCAGCTCCGGGAAGATCCGGTCATGGCCGGCGAAGGTCCGGGCCAGCGCACCGGTGAAAGCGCCGACGACCTCGCTCAGCCCGGGACCTGACGCGCGCAGTGCTTCGCCGACGCCGATCTCCAGGCGGGCGAGCAACTGGTCCTTCACGGCGTACAGCAGCTGGTCCTTGCCCGAGAACCGGCGGTAGATCGTCCCCACCGACATCCCGGCCCGCTCGGCGACCGCCCCGAGGGTGAACTCTTCGTGGCCCTGAGCGGCCAGCACGTGCTCGGCGGCGGCCAGCACCTTCTGCAGGGATTCCCGGCTGCGGGCCTGCTGCGGCGGGCGGAAACCCGGTTCGACGGACTGCCGGCTCACGGTACCTCCCGCCCTCGGATCTTCTGACGATGCGAATGATAACTTGCATTCGCATTTGGGCGACGAGAGGGGCGAACATGGTGAGCATCGAGGTCCGAGGCGCGTACGTCGACTTCCCGATCTTCGACGCCAAGACCCGGTCGCTCAAGAAACGGGTACTCGGCAAGGTCGGCGGCCCGATCGGCACCACCGCGAAGGTGCCGGTCATCGAAGCGCTGCACGACATCACCCTCTCGATGGGCGACGGCGACCGCGTCGGGCTGGTCGGGCACAACGGCGCCGGCAAGTCGACCCTGCTGAGGCTGCTCTCCGGCATCTACGAGCCGACCCGGGGCACCGCCCGGGTCGCCGGCCGGATCGCGCCGGTGTTCGACCTCGGCGTGGGCCTGGACCCCGAGGTCTCCGGCCACGAGAACATCATGATCCAGGGCCTGTTCCTCGGCATGACCCGCAAGGAGATGGCGAAGCGGGTCGACGACATCGCGGAGTTCACCGAACTCGGCGACTACCTCAGCCTCCCTCTGCGCACCTACTCCGCGGGCATGCGGGTCCGGCTCTCGCTCGGCGTCGTGACCACCATCGACCCCGAAATCCTCATCCTCGACGAGGGCCTCGGCGCGGTCGACGCGGCGTTCCTCGCGAAAGCCCGGGAGCGGCTGGTCGACCTCGCCCGCCGCGCCGGCGCGCTGGTGTTCGCCTCGCACTCCGACGAACTGCTGCGCGAGCTGTGCACCACCGCCCTCTGGATGGACGAGGGCCGGATCCGGGCGCACAGCTCACTGGACGACGTCCTCGCGGCGTACCACGCGAGGTCATGACTCGGCCGCGTACGCGCGCAGGACCTCCGTCGTGTCGCCGAGGAACTTCGCCACCGCTTCGGCCTGCTCCGGGTCCAGCTCCTCCGTCAGCCGGGTCACCGCGTCGACCAACGAGGCCAGCGCGGCCCGGACCTCCGCGCGGGCCGCGTCGGCGATGACCAGCGTGATGCGCCTGCCGTCGCTGGGGTGGCGGTCGCGGCGGACGTGGCCGGCCGCCTCCAGACGGTCGACGAGGACCGTCGCCGATGCCGAGCGGATCTTGAGCGCGTGCGCCAGGTCCACCGTGCCCATCGGGGTGCCGGAGGCCAGGTGCTGCAGGGCCTGCACGTCGGTCGCGCCGAGGCCCAGGCGCCGGGCCAGGGCCAGCTGGACGTCGTGGGCGAGCGCCAGCAGGTCCCGCAGAGCGAGGTTCACCCGGTACGCGACGCTGTCTTCCACCTGGTCATTCTATGGTAGCTAGACAATCTAGCTAGTTTTGCTACCGTGAACCGGGTGGACATCCGAGCGCTGAACGCCGAAATGACCGCCAAGCTGATCGGCTCGCCCGGCGAGGCGCCTCCCGAAGGCGGGTACGCGCTGCGCGTCGTCGAAACCCGCGGCCGCAGCACCGGCGAACCACGGCGCGTGCCGCTGGCCGTCGTCGCGCGGGACGGCGGGCGCTACCTCGTCTCGCCCGTGCGCGACCGCGACTGGGTCGCCAACCTCCTCGACGCGCCGGAGTGCGCGCTGCTCGCGGCCGGCGAACGGCAGGACTGCCACGCGGAGACCGTCGACGGCGACGAGGCCGCCGGAGTCGTCGCGACCTACCTGGCCGCGATGTCCGTGCCGTGGGCGGTCAAGGCGTTCCCCGTCCCCCAGGACGCCACCCCGAGCCAGATCCTCGAGCACCTGGACGGAATGGCGGTCCTCAAACTGACCACAGTGGACACGGCGTGAGCGTCGCCGTCGCGGGCGGCGGCCCGGGCGGGCTGCTGCTCGGCTACCTGCTCGCCCGCGCCGGGATCGACGTAACGGTGCTCGAAGCGCGCTCCGACTTCGATCGCGACTTCCGCGGCGACTCGCTGCACCCCTACACCCTCGAACTCCTCGACCGGCTGGGCCTGGCGACCGGCCTCCTGCGGCTCGACCACTTCAAGGCGCGGTCGTTCCGCTTCCACACGCCGTCCGGCGTCTACAGCTGCGCCGACTACGACCGCCTCGACACGCCGTTCGGCTACGTCGCGCTGATGCCGCAGGTGCGGTTCCTCGACTTCCTCGCCGAGCGCGCCGCGGCCCTGCCGTCGTTCACGCTGCGGACGAACGCCAAGGTGACCGGCCTGCTCGAAACGGACGGGAAGGTGACCGGCGTCCGGTACCGGGGCGGTGAGCTCACGACGTCGCTGGTCGTCGGCGCCGACGGGCGCTTCTCCACCGTGCGGCGGCTCGCCGGTCTCGAGGCGAAACCGCTCGGCGCGACCACCGACCTGCTCTGGTTCCGGCTGCCGCGCTCCCCCGGCGATCCACCCGACGCCGACCTCGACCTCTACTTCGGGCGCGACGCCTACGTCGGCGTCCTCGGCGGGGTCCGCGACTGGCAGGTGGGCTACAGCATCGAGAAGGGCTCGTACCCGGCCCTGCGCGAACGCGGGGTCGAGCCGATCCAGGCGTTCCTCCGCGAGCGCGTGCCGTGGCTCGCCGACCGCGCGCACCTGCTCACCGACTTCTCGCAGACGACGCTGCTGTCGGTGGACATCTCCCGCGTCGAGCGCTGGTACCGCCCGGGCCTGCTGCTGCTCGGCGACGCGGCCCACGTCATCTCCCCCGTCGGCGGCAACGGGATCCTCATGGCGATCCAGGACGCCGTCGCCGCGGCGAACCGCCTGATCCCGGCCCTGCGCCGCGGTGACGCGGGGCCGGCCGCCCTCGCCGGCGTCCAAGCCGACCGCATCCGCGCGATCGAGCGGGTCCAGGCCGGCCAGGTGCGGGTCGAGAAGCGCGCCGCCGCCGCGCGGGCACGCGGCCGCGGCACCGCTCCCCCGGCCCTGCTCAAGTTCCTGTTCCCCGTCCCCGCGCTGCGCACCCGCGGCGCGCGCGGCAACGCCTACGGGCCCTTCCCACCTCAGCTCGACGAGTCGCTCTTCGCGTCGTAGGACGTCCAGCCACCCTGACCCTCCGCCGCTTGGACGTCGGCGTCGGCGGTCGCGGCGTGGGTCATCGCGGCCACCGTGCGTTCGAGGCCCTGCTGGACCTCGCCGCCATCGGCCTCGCGAACGCTGTGCAGCGTCACCGTGATCTCCGACGACGCCGGGCCGTCCTCGGCGATCCGCAGCTCGCCGTGGTAGTCGTCGGGACCTTCCGCGCCCCAGGACAGCGAGCGGTTCGCCGCGTCGGTGTGCAGCCACGCCTCGCTCGCGACCCGTTTGCCGTGGACCTCGGCCTCGACGTGCACGCTGTCGCCGTCCGTCGGCTCGGCGACCTTCATGTCCGGGAAGTACCGCGGCAGGTTCTCGGGGTCGCTCAGGAAGGCGAACAGCTCGTCGGCCGGGACGTCGGCGGTCGCGGTGTGGCGGTACTCGGTCATCGTCAGCTCCTCGTCGGCGGTCGGATCGGGTCCCGGTTACCCCACCGGCCCCGGGCCAACCCCGGAACAACCCCGCGGAAAGTGCATTAAACGGGCTCTCACGGGGAATCTGGAGAACATGACGACCACCGAACCCGAGGCTCGGGTGCCGAGGCGGGGGCCCGCGCCCGTGCAGGGCATGGGCATGCTGATCGGCCTGCTGTTCCTGGTGCTGGGCGCGCTCGAGCTGATGCCGGGCGTCACGGTCGGCGAAGGGGCCGCGCGGGCCCTGTTCGGGGTCTTCGCGGTGTCGGGGGCGTGGACGCTCGTGCACCTGCTGACCGGCGCGGCCGCGGTGTTCTGCACCCGCTCCTCGCGCGCGGCCGCCCGGTTCCTGCTCATCGCCGGGGCGTGTTACGCCGTGGTCGGGCTCGTCGGGCTGCTGCCGCTGCCGCGGGCGGTCACCGACGCGCTGCCGCTGAACACCGCGGGGATCTGCCTCGCGCTCGCCCTGGGCACGGCGATGCTCATCCTCGGCGCGGGCTGGCTGTGGCGACGGCCGGAACGGCGCCGCTGAAGTCGTCCACCGGCCGCGAGAACCGCGCGAGCACCGCCGTGACCAGCACCGCCAGTCCGAAAAGGACATAGCCGTTGCCGGTCAGCTGCTGGAGCAACGTCCAGTCGCGCTCCACTTCGCCGCCGCGCGGCCACCACCACTGCGGGCCGGTGACGAACAGCACGGCGCCCACCCCGGCCACGGCGGCGAACCCGCGTCGCCCGGTGCGGCGCGCGAGTTCCGCCCAGCCGAGCAGCACGACCACGGCCCAGACCCAGTGGTGCGTCCACGAGATCGGCGAAACGAGCAGCCCGCCGACGGCATTCAGGCCGAGGGCGACGGTCCGCTCCCCCGCGGCCAGCGCGCGTCGCACGCCCAGCGCAGTCAGCACGAGCACCACCGCGACCAGCGGCAGCCACCACGCGGTCCGCGCGCCGGCCGGCACCCCCGCCCGGGCGAGCAGCCCGAGCAGGGACTGGTCACCGGCGTAGGTCGGCTCGCCGACGCGACCGGTGTCCCAGAGCGCGCTCGTCCAGTACCGCGCCGAATCCGCCCCGGCGAGCAGGAACCCCAGCGCCGTCGCGGCCAGGAAGGTGACGACGCTGGTCACGGCGGCCCGGGTGTCCCGGCGGAGCAGGAAGTACAGCAGGAAGATCGCCGGGGTCAGCTTGATCGCGGCGGCGATCCCGATCAGCAAGCCACGCGGCCACCGCGGGGTGTCGACCAGGACGTCCAGGACGACGAGGGCGAGCAGGAGCAGGTCGAGCTGACCCGCGTACACCGTGCGCAGGACCGGCTCGAGCACCTCGGCGGCCAGCAGCAGCGCGCCGACCCGGCGCCAGTCGCAGCGCGCGCCCAGCGCACGCAGCACCGTGACCAGCACCAAGGCGAGCAGCCCGAGCGTGCCCACGGTGACCACGAGGCAGGCGGCCCAGTACGGCAGCACCGCGAGCGGCGCCAGCACGATCGCCGCGAACGGCGGGTAGGTGAAGAGCAGGAGCTGGCCGTCACCCGTGGGTGGCAGGGCGCCGTACAGCGCGTCGCCGCGCAGCAGTGCCGCCGAGCCGAGCAGGTAGACGTCCAGGTCGACGCGGTACGCGGGGAACCGCAGCCGGCCGTCGTCGTACGACACGAGCAGCGCCACCAGGACGAGCGCGTGGGCGCCCAGCAGCACGTACGTGTTCCCCAGCTTGGCCCGCACCCAGTGTCCCCCTCGGATCATCCTAGGGATTCTGTCGGGTCCCCGCGGGAGCGCCATCCGGGAAACCCCCGGACTCGGCCCCGGAACTCCGCCCTCGAAAACAGGTTGCCCACCATGCCAGCCTGAGCGGATGGGGACACCGACCGGCTTCACCTACCGCCTCGACGAAAGCGGCACCGTGACGATCACGCACCACGGCCGCCCGGCCGGGACGCTGCGCGGGTCCGCCGCCGCGCGCTTCCTGGCCGCGGCCGACCGCGGCGACGACCAGCAGCTGCTCATGGCCCGCGCGACGGGCAACTACAAGCACGGCAACGAACGCCAGGCCCGCGACCACGCGCGCAACCGCGGCCGGTGACCGGAGGCGCAGCGGCATTTCCACCGTTCGGGTCTGCCACGGAGGCCGGATGGGCTAACATCGCGCACCGTGCGGATCTCGTCAAAAATTCACGCCAATCCCAACATCGGCTTCGCGTGGCTGAGGATGATCGGCGCGATCACGGTCATCGTCGACCACAGCATGCCGCTGCTGCACCCGGAGCGGCTGACGATCTTCCCCGCGTCCTGGCACATGTCGCCGGGCTACATCGCACTGATGGGGTTCTTCGCGATGAGCGGCTACCAGATCCAGGACAGCTGGGCGCGCGACCCGTCGTGGTGGCGGTTCTCGGCGCGGCGCCTGCTGCGGATCATGCCCCCGCTGCTCGTGGTGCTGCTGGTGACCGTGTTCGTCATCGGCCCGCTCGTGACGACGGCGTCCGACTACTGGACGAACCTGCAGACGTGGCGCTACCTGGTCGGCACGACGGTGCTGTTCTACCTGCAGCACCTGCTGCCCGGGGTGTTCACCGGCAACCCGTACCCGTGGTCGGTGAACGGCGCGATCTGGACGTTGCCGATGGAGCTGCTGGGCTACGGCCTGGTCCTCGTCGCCGGCCTGGTGGTGCTGGCCGGTGCGGGGCGCTGGGTCGTGCTCGTCGCCCTCGGCGGCATGGTCTACGCCGACAGCGTGCTGCGCGCGACGTTCGAGTACCACGGCGCGGGCGGCTCGCTGCTGCTCGTCCCGATCGGGTCGACGGTGTCGTTCCTGGTGCCGTTCGTGCTCGGGGTGGTGCTGCACGCCTACCGGGACAAGATCCCGCTCCGGCCGTGGGCGGCGCTGGTCCTGTTCGCCGCGTACCTGGCGCTGAGCCAGACTCCGGCCAGCCGGTACCTGCTGGCGATCAGCGCCTCCTACGGCGCGATCACGCTCGCGATGCACTGGCCGAAGCGACTGGAAGCCGGCGGGCCGCACGTCTACGGGAGTTACGGCACCTACATCTGGGGCTTCCCGATCCAGCAGCTGCTCATCCTCGCCGGGGTGCGGCAGGTGTGGCTGCTGATCCTGCTGGCCGTGCCGGCCTCCTACGTCGTCGGCCGGCTGTCGTGGGAGTACGTCGAAAAGCCGACGCAGCGGCTGCGGCGGTACATCCGGCCGCCGGCTCCGGTCCGGCGGCCGGTGGCCGCGCCGCCCCAGCTGCCGGTCACGGCGGCCGCGCCCGGCCGGAGACCCTGACGCCTGGCACGCTGGCGCCATGAGCTACGACGTGCGGACGATCCGCAAGCACTTCCCCGGCCTCGCCGCCGCGCACTTCGACGGGCCGGGTGGCTCGCAGGTCCCCGACGTCGTCGGCGAGGCGGTGGCGGGGACGCTGTGCTCCGGCATCGCCAACCGCGGCGTCGTCACGGCCGCCGAGCGCCGGGCGAGTGCGGTGGTCGCCGAGGCCCGCCAAGCCGTCGCCGACCTGCTCGCCGCCGACCCGGCCGGGGTCGTGTCCGGACGCAGCATGACGCAGCTGACCTACGACTTCTCCCGCGCGCTCGCGAAGACCTGGGGCCCGGGTGACGAGGTCGTCGTCACCCGCCTCGACCACGACGCGAACATCCGGCCGTGGGTCCAGGCCGCCGAAGCCGCCGGCGCGACGGTGCGGTGGGCGGCCTTCGACCCGGCGACCGGTGAACTGGACCCTTCGGACATCAGCGGGCTGCTGTCGTCGCGGACCAAGCTGGTCGCGGTGACGGCGGCGTCCAACCTGCTGGGCACCCGGCCGGACATCCCGGCGATCGCGGCCGCGGTGCACGACGCGGGCGCGCTGCTGTACGTCGACGGAGTCCACCTGACGCCCCACGCACCGGTCGACGTCACGGCGCTGGGGGCCGACTTCTACGCCTGCTCGCCGTACAAGTTCCTCGGCCCGCACCTCGGCCTGGTCGTGGCGGCGCCGGCGTTGCTGGAAACGCTGCACCCCGACAAGCTGCTGCCGTCGACGGACGCGGTGCCGGAGCGGTTCGAGCTGGGCACGCTGCCGTACGAGCTCCTGGCCGGCACGACGGCGGCGATCGACTTCCTCGCCGGACTCGTGCCCGGTTCGGGGACGCGCCGAGCCCGGCTGGTCGCCTCGATGTCCGCTTTGGAGGAGCACGAGAACGCGCTGCTGACCCGGCTCGACGCGGGGTTGGCGGCGCTTCCGGGAGTCACCCGGTACGGCCGGCCGGGGCGGCGCCGGACGCCGACGGTGCTGTTCTCCGTCGACGGTGTCGCTTCGCAGGCCGTGTATGAGCACTTGGGGACGCAGGGGGTCAACGCGCCGGCCGGGAGTTTCTACGCGATCGAGTGCTCGCGGCACCTGGGTCTCGGGGACAGCGGCGCGGTGCGGGCCGGGATCGCGCCGTACACGACGGAAGCCGACGTCGACGCGTTGCTCGCCGGGGTCACGTCGGTCCCCCGCAGGTAGGTCCGCCGCGGCTGGTCGTGAAGCGCCCCAATGTGGCCTTGGTTGCGTCCAACGCACCCAATGTGGCCTTCGGTGCGTTGAACGCACCGAAGGCCACATTGGGGCGCTTGAGCCCGGGCGCTTACGGGACCGGCGCGTAGCCCGCGGGCCGCGCGGTGAACGTGCCGCGGCCTTGGGTCCGGCTGCGCAGGCGGTTCGCGTACCCGAACAGCTCCGCCACCGGGACCGTCGCCGTCACGAGCGCCGTGCCGCCGCGGACGTCCGAGCCGGCCACCCGGCCGCGGCGGGCCGCCAGGTCGCCGAGCACGCCGCCGACCGCGTCGGCCGGGACCGTCACCGCCACTTCGGCCACCGGCTCGAGCAGCCGCAGAACCGACGAACGCAGCGCTTCCCGCAGGCCGAGCCGTCCCGCCGTGCGGAACGCCAGCTCCGACGAGTCCTTCGGGTGCGTAGCGCCGTCGGTCAGCACCACCCGCAGGCCCGTCACCGGGTGCCCGCCCAGCGGCCCGTCGGCCAGCGCGTCCCGGCAGCCGGCCTCGACCGCGCGGACGTACTCGCGCGGTACCCGGCCGCCCACGATCGCCGAGACGAACTCGAACCCTTCCGCCGCCGGCGCGACGTCCAGGACCACGTGGGCGAACTGACCCGCCCCGCCGTCCTGCTTGACGTGCCGGTACAGCAGCCCGGACACCCCGCGGACCACGGTTTCGCGGTGGGCCACCGAGGGCCGCCCGACCGCGACGTCGAGCCCGCGGTCGCGCCGCAGCTTCTCCACCGCGACCTCCAGGTGCAGCTCGCCCAGCCCGGACAGCACCGTCTGCCCGGTCTCGGGGTCGGTCCGCACGACCAGCGACGGGTCCTCCTCCGCCAGCCGCGCCAACGCCGACGTCAGCCGCTCGCCGTCGCCGGCCCGGCGCGGCTCGACGGCCACCGAGACCACCGGGTCCGCCGTCGGTGGCGGCTCCAGCAGCACCGGGGCGTCCGGCGCGCAGAGCGTGGCGCCGACCCGGACCGCCTTCGGCCCGGCCACCGCCACGATGTCGCCGGCCACCGCACTGTCCACTTCGGAATGCCGGTCGGCCTGCACACGCAGGACGCGCGCGATCCGCTCGGTGCGCCCCGCGTCGCGCACCTGGTCTCCCTTCCGCAGCGTTCCCGAGTACACCCGCAGGTACGTCAGCCGTCCCGTGGCCGCCGAGACGACCTTGAACACCAGCGCGGCCAGCGGCGCCGCCGGGTCGGCGGGCCGGTCGGCGCGCACCGGCGGGACGTCCGCCGGCGACGGCAGGTACGCCACGACGGCGTCGAGCAGCGGCTCGATCCCGCGGTCGCGGTAGGCCGCCCCGCACAGCACGACGAGCCCGTCGCCGCTGAGGGTCAGCTCCCGCAGCACCTTCTCCAGCGTTTCCGCCGAGATGGTCCCCGCGACACAGAACTCCTCCAGCGCCAACGGATGCAGCTCGGCGACGGCCTCTTCCAGCACGCGACGGCGTCGCCGCGCCTCGGCCGAGGCGTCCACCGGCAGGCGGACCAGGTCGACGACGCCGGTGAAGCCGTCCTCGCGCCCGATCGGCAGCTGGACGACCAGCGGTGCCGGGTGCAGCCGCGCCCGGATCGACGCCACCGCGGTGTCGAGGTCGGCGCCCGAGCGGTCGAGCTTGTTGACGAACGCGATCCGCGGCACGCCATGGCGATCGGCTTGGCGCCAGACGGTTTCGCTCTGCGGCTCGACGCCCGCGACGGCGTCGAACACGGCGACCGCGCCGTCCAGGACCCGCAGCGCCCGCTCGACCTCGGCGGTGAAGTCGACGTGGCCGGGCGTGTCGATGAGGGTGAGCCGGTGGCCCCGCCACGTACAGCTGACGGCCGCGGCGAAGATGGTGATGCCGCGGTCGCGTTCCTGCGGGTCGAAGTCGGTGACGGTGGTGCCGTCGTGGACTTCACCCGTCTTGTGGGTGGCTCCGGTGCGGTGGAGGATCCGTTCGGTGACGGTGGTCTTGCCCGCGTCGACGTGGGCGAGGATGCCGAGGTTGCGGACGGTGGTCAGGTCGTGCGTGCGCATGGCGCGGTCCTTCGAGGACGATCCGGTTCGGGGCGGCGCGATTCGCCGTGACGATCGTCCACAGAGGAGCGTCACGAACGCGGTGTCAGCCGCGCGGCGGACACCGGAAGCGCGAAGACACGAGGATCACCTCGGACCGCGGACGGGAGACGACGGCGACGGGCACGGCCGGCTCCCTTCCTGCGACGCGATCTTGGACTCAGGGGAGCGTAACGGCGGTTTCCTCCACCGCCAACCGGATTTACGCCCGGACGCCGAAGGCCACCCCGGGCGGCCGGAGTGGCCTTCGGTTCGGGGTTCGATCAGCTGGGGTCCTGGTCCAGGTGCGTGGCCTTCACCGCGTTGCCGACCTGGGTGCAGTCGTCGGCGGTGATGCCCGCGGTGCCCGCCTTGGCGAGCGGCGCGCAGGAGGAGCTGAGGGCTTCGCCGACGTCCTTGAACGTCGCGCTCGGGGTGAGCGTGTTCTCGACGCCCCACCAGATCTGGTCCGGCTGCGGGGACAGCGACGAGCGCGGGTCCTTCATGTCGCGGATCGCGCCCAGCGACGAGCAGCCAGCGGTTGCCGCCGGTGTCTTTGGGGTCGTTCGAGGTGATGCCGATGAACTTGCCGAAGACGTCCGACAGTCCTTCGTTGGTCGAGTCGGCCTGGCCGCCGCTCAGTCCGGACGCGTGCTGCGTGACACCGTGGGTGAGCTCGTGCCCGGTGATGTCGTCGGTGGTGACGCCCTCGCCAAAGGCCATCTGCTCGCCGTCCCAGAAGGCGTTCGCGAACGGGCACTCGCCGTCGACGCAGATCCGGACGGTGCCGCGCAGCGCCTTGCCGGTGCCGTCGGAAGTCCGACGCCTGCCCGAAGAACGTGTAGACGTTGTTGACGTCGGCGACGCCCTCGACCGCACGACGCTGCCGAACGGCATCGCGAGGGAGTTCAGCGCGACTAGCGACGCCGCGACAACGGCCGCGCTCACCGCCGCCGTCCCTGCGATAACCCGTTGCGTGACACCCGGTACACCTCTGTGAAAGCTTGATCACCTGACGTGAAGACCGAGCAGGTTCACACGCCTCGAAGGTGTCGCACACTGGTCGAAAAGTAGGTAGCTGACCAAGTGCAAACCAGAAGTCGGCAGTTAATCACCGACATTTCGGACAGCCACGCCGGGCAATTCGCGTGATCGGAAAGGCATCACGCGTGTCTGGAGAGGCATCACTCGTGATGGAAGGGGCATCACGGTCATGCCCGTGAAATCACGAGTGATGCCCCGCTGATCACACGTGATGCCCCTCGGATCACGTGTGAGGCCTTTTGGCGCACGGTCAGGAGGCGGGCGGGGCCACTACGCGGAGCTGGAGCATGGCCGCGAACCTCGCCTCCGGGTCCGTCATGTCGAAGCCGCCGACCTCGGCGAGCCGGCGCAGGCGGTACCGGAACGTGTTGGGGTGCACGTGGACCGCGGCCGACGCGGCGATGACGTCGCCGAAGGCGTCGAGCCAGGCTCGCAACGTCTCGACCAGGTGGGCGTGGTGCTGCTCGTCGTAGTCCAGCAGGCGCGCGACCGGGCCGGTCGGGCGGTCGCCGCGGGCGGCGACCAGGTCCTGCAGCTCCAGCAGCAACGCTTCGACGTGCACATCGGCCAGCGACGCCACCCGGCGCCCCGGGCCGCTGCCCGAGCGGAGCACCCGCAACGCCCGGTCCGCGCTGTCGCGGGCTTCGGGCAGCTCGGCCGCGCTGCGGGCCACCGGCCCGATCCCGACCACGGCCCGGACACGGTCGCCCACCCGGTCCAGGAAGTCCTTCGCGATCCGCAGGGCGCGGCGTTCGCCGTCGGCGTCCCGGGTGACCGGCACCAGCCCGTACGCGGTGTCGCCCACGAGCGCCGCCGCGCAGCGCGGGTGCACCGCGCTCAGGTGCATCGCCAGGCCGTCGGCCAGGCGTTGCCGTTCGGTGGCGATTTCGGCGTCCTCGGCGCCGTTCTCGAGCACCGCCAGCGCGAGCACGACGACCGGCTGGTCGGCCAGCCCCAGCCGGCTCAGCGCCTCCCGCGCGGCGGCCCCGCCTTCGAGTGCCGTGCTCACCAGGTCCGCGCGCAGCCGGCGTTCGACGTCGGCGCCCGCCCGGACGCGCAGCAGGTGCAGCGCCACCAGGCGGGCCGCGTCGCAGAGGGCCTGCGTGCGGTCGGGCGTCAGCGGCTCGCGCACGGCGGCCCAGATGGAGCCGAGGATCTCGTCGCCCGCCCGGACCGCGACGGCCACGCGGGGGATCTTGAAGCCTTCGGGACTTTCCGGCGGCCGGTCGACGTACACCGGCCGGTCGCTGCGGTAGAGCTCGCGGAACACGCCGCGGTCGGCGAGCATCCGGGAGAACCGTTCGGGCACCTGCCGGCCGAGGATGGTTTCGACCCGCGACGGGTCGGCTTCGTCCTGGCGTCCCGAGAACGCGAGCACGCGCGAACGGCGGTCCTCGATCGTGACCGGGGCGTCGATGAGCGCGCCGATCGCGTTCGCCACCGCGAACAGGTCGCCCGAGGGCAGTCCGGCCAGGGTTTCGGGTTCGGCGTCGCCGACGTCGCCCTCGGCCAGCAGCGACCGCAGCATCGCCGCGAGCTGGGCCCAGGACGCGCCGCGCGCCAGGCTCAGCAGTGCGACGCCGGTGTCCTCGACGGCGGCGGTGATCGCCGCGGTGACGGTGACGGGCGCGCGGACCACGAGGCCGGCCGCGTCGTGCCGGGCCAGGGTCCGCAGCTGGTGCACCACCTCGTCCGGTTCGGCGAGGCCGACGCCCAGCATCAGGGCGTGCTGGGGCAGGGCGGGCTCGTCGAGGGGGTCGTGGATGGCGACGCCGCCGATGCCGCCCGGGCGGTCGCCGTCGCCGAGCACGAGGTCCAGGAGTGTGCCGCCCAGGTCGTCGAGGACGCGGCCGAGGCTGGCGTGCGGGCGCAGGTTCACCGAAACGAGCACCTCCCGAAGCTAGGCGCGGAACCGTCAGCCTAGTTCGTCGGCGGGCACGAATTCAGCATCCGAGTTGGTCGCCGGCGACGAACTCCTCCCACCAGGGGATGATCCGGAAGGAGGCGTCGCCGAGTCCGCGGAAGAACCCGCGCCCCGAGCCGGCCGCGAAGTCCGGCTCGTGTTCGTGCCTGTTGTGCCGCCTGGTCTCCCAAACGTAGAGCGGGATTCCGGCGGGCACGTCGGGGAGTTCGCCGAGCTGTTCGGTGACGAGGACTACGCGGTCGTGCCCGGCGGCGACGGGAGCGGCGGTGCGGAGGTCGGTGGAGTGCCAGCGGATCAGGGCGTGCAGCGGCGACTCTTCCGGTTCGAGCGGGAACCGGCCGCCGCCGAGGAGGACGAGGTCGGCTTCGTCGCACCGCTGGGCGAGGGCGAGCCCGAAGACGATCCGGGTGTCGCTGCACGGTTCGACGACGACGAGGGTGCGCCCGCGCAGCCGTGGGAGCGACTCGAGGCTGTGCCGGGCACCGGCGGCCAGCGCGGGTTCCCACCGGCGGCTGTCGACCGCGCCCCAGGCCGCGGCGAACCGCAACGGCCCCAGCCCGGACGCGCGCACCTCGGCGGGATCGGCGATCCGCGCGGCGACGGCCATGGCGGTTTCGAACCCGATCCCGGCGGCGTCCAGCCGGCGCAGGTGGGCGAGGAGCGCGGAGAGGGGCAGGTGCGGGATCAGGGGTTCCAGGCGGGCCAGGCCGCCGGGTTGGGCCAAGAGGTCGACGAGGGGCAAGGCCGCCAGGACGGTTTCGGAGTGCGGTGGGATCACGGCTCGCCTCAGCCGGGCGAGGGCCTGCCCGGGTGGCGGGTGGCCGGCGCCGGACCTGAGCCCGGCGAGGACATGCAGCGGCCCGGCGGCTGATTGGCGGGCGGCGGAATCGGCGACTGCCCCTTGCGGGAGCGCCACGCGGCTGGAGCGCGGCGCCCGACCTCCGACACTCACCTCGGTCTCCGTACCACTCCCCTGGCGCACCGGCTCGGTCGCCGCCTCACCTCCGGCACCGATCTCGGCGGCCGCGGAAAGCCGCGCGTCGGCGCTTCGCCCGCCGAAGTCGCCTTCCGGAAGCGCGCTCACCGTCGGCAACGTGACCGGCCCCGAACCGGCTTCCTCCGCCACCCCGGCCCACCTCCGCGCCAGGGGCATCGTCGCCGGGATCGTCCGGACCTTCCCGTGGCGCCGGGCCAGTGCGTACCGGAACAGGTCACCCTGCGCACGGTTGCGGGCCCGGGGGTGCACCAGCCTGATCACCTCGCCGAACCGCAGCGGGCGGGGCGTGCCGATTCCGCCGTGGCGGGGCAGGTCACCGCGGACGAAGCCCAGCTCGAAGTGGTGCCCGCCGTCGTCGTACGCCAGCAGGGCCGGCTCGTCGTACAAGCGCGTCACCGCGTCGGCCACTGCGCGCTTCACCGGCTTCGGCAGCGAAGGCCCGTACGTCGCCGCCCAGTACGCCAGCACGTGGCCCGGGTCGTCGGCGCGGTGCAGCACCGACGCGATCACCTGCCGCGACACCCCGTGCTCGCCCCGCTCCAGCCGCCCGGCCACGAACGCTGCCGCCCCGACGAGCGCCGGGTAGCGCATCGGGGTCTCCACGCGCAGCCAGTGCAGGAAACCCGGTACCCACGCCGGGTCCGCCGTCCGCAGCAGCGCGACGTAGCGCTCCCGCTCCGCGCGTGGCCAGGCGAAGAACGCGTCCTGGTACGCCGCCCTCGCCAGCACTGTCCGGTACAGCTCTTCGATGACCGCCCCTCCCCCACTTCAGGCCCGCGAGCGAGGAGAACCGAGACCCGGATCGGCTCCGGGCTGGTCGTCGGCGGACGGTGAGGAGAACGCGCGGCACTCCTCCACTCGCTCCGGAATCGCGACCCACAGCCACGCACCGGTACTCCTCGCTCGCGGAGCCCCGAGCCTAGCGGCGGGGTCCGACAAAAACCGCGGCTAGATCAGCTTGGCCGCCACGTTGTACGCCTCCACCTGCAGCCGGGCGCCCGGCACCCGCCGCCGCGGCTCGACGCGGACCGTGCGGCTCTCCCCCGGCAGCAGCCAGAAGTAGTTGTCGCCGTAGCGGGTCGGCAGGACGCGGTCGGTGCCGTTGCGCTCGCGCAGCGACAGCCGGATCATCGCCGCGACCGTCCTGCCGTCGTTGCGCACGGTCGCCGTGTACGCGTCGCCGTCGGCCTTCAACGACGAAGTGAGCCGCGCTCCCGGCAGCTGGTTGAGCGCGCGCATGGCCGTGTCGCTGCGGTAGCGCCAGTACGTGTTCTCCGACAGCACCGCGCCGTGGGCGTCGGTCAGGGTCAGCCGCAGCAGGTGCAGATCGGGGTGCGCCGCGTCGAAGGGCACGGTGAACGCCGTCGCGCCGACGTTCGCGGCCACGTCGAGCTTCTGCTGCTGAGCCGGCGCGAGGGCCGCGCCATCCAACGAGAACAGCCGCGCGGTGACCGTCACCCCGCTCAACGCGGCCGGCGTGTGGTTGACGACCCGGATCTGCCACGTCGTCAGGTCGGCCTGGACGTGCCGGGCCTCGCAGCCCTTGCGTGCGCCGTAGTAGCTGCCGTTGACGTCGAGGTCGTAGTCGTAGGTCTGCCAGACCGTGCTGTGCCACGCGGGGTGCGACATCCACAGCAGCACGCCGGTGGCGTCCGCCCACAGCTTCGTGTTCCAGGCCTCGAAGATCGCGCGCATGCTCTCGTAGTTGACGAACTGCGCCTTGCGGCAGAACTCCGCGAGGCTCGTCGACGGCGCGAGCCGCGCGTCGATCGCCGCGAGGTAGCTCTGCGGCGACTGGTTGCCGTTCGTCGACCAGTCGTGCAGGAACCACGGCGCGCCGATCGGCCAGCCCGGGTCGCCTTCGCCGACGAGGTTGCGCATGCTCTCGACGACCGACACGGTCGGCAGCCCGATCTCGCTCCAGAACCCGTACTTCCCGCCGGTCGCCTCACCCGTGAAGTACCGCTTGGGGTCCTGCCAGTAATAGGGTCCGTCGCCGGTGATGACGCCACCCGCCGAGTTGCCCTGGTAGAGCAGGTCGGTGTGGTCGTGGACGATGTCCCGCAGCGCGTTGTCGATCACCGGCGGCGGCGTGCCTTCGTTGCAGCCGAACCACACCGTCGCGCACGCGTGGTGGCGGTAGCGCAGCACCGTGTCCTTGGCCTGCGCCAGGAAGATGTCGTGGTTGGCCGGGTCGGTCGACCAGCCGTCCCAGAACTCGTTCCACAGCAGGATGCCGTACTTGTCGCAGGCGTCGAACAGCTCCTGCCGGTAGGACGAGCCGACCCAGTTGCGGATCAGGGTGAAGTTCATGTCGCGGTGCATCGCGACGACGGCGTCGGTCCGCTCGGGCGTCATCCGGCGCAGCAGCTCGTCCCAGCCCCAGCTGCCGCCGCGGGCGAACACCTTGACGCCGTTGACGAGGAAGGTCAGCGGCTTCGGGCTGTTGTCGACCGACGCGGCGTCGGTCCAGGTGCCGCCGTCCTGCGACACCTGGATCTTGAAGGTCGCGGCGTAGGCGGTCTCCCAGGTCAGGACGACCCGGTCGAACGCGGTCGCGGTGCCGAGGTCGACCTGCAGCCACTGGTTGTCCTCGTAAGCCGACGTCCAGCGGGTGTTCGGGTCCCCGTCGAAGGCCCGCTCCGGCGGGTTTCCGTCGGCCACCGACTGCGAAGCCGCGGTCTTGCCCTGCGCGAGGTCCGTGTCCGGCGCAGAGCTGTCGACGACGGACATCGTCCAGAGCGAGAAACCCCAGCTCGTGGCGCGCTTCAGGCCTTGCATCCGGACGAACCGGGCGTTCTGCGGGGCGAGGTCGACGGACTGGGTCGCCCGGCCGTCGGCGATGACGATCGGCAGGTCGTACTGGTAGCCGATCTGGCGCAGGCCGATCTTCGTGGTCCGCCGGTCGCTGGTCGACGCGCCGATCGCCGCGGTGAGCGTCAGGTCGTAGAGGTTCGGCTCGCCGTAGCCGTTCGGCCACCACAGCTTCGGGTTCTTGACCTGCTGTGCCGGGAACGCGACGTCGGTGGTCTGCCCGGCCGGGACGGTGACCGTGCTCGACACGGTCACCGGGCCGAACGCGGCGATGACCTTGACGCGCTGGGCCGTCGAAGCCGCGTTGCGCACCGGCACGGTCAGCGTCACCACGGCGGTGGCGGCGTCGGGCACCTTCGTGTCGACGCGGACGTCGCCGAGCACGGCGGCGCCGGTGGAGCGCAGGCGGACGTGGTCCCAGATGCCGGAGGCGCGGTCGCGGACCGCGGGCATCCAGTCCCAGCCGGACACCGCGAGGTAGGTCGGCGAGTTGTCGAACATCGTGCTGCCGGCGTCGACCCACGAACTGCCGTTGGAGCCCTTGTCACTGGGGCTGCCGGGCCTCGGTATCGGCGAGATCTTCACGGCGAGGGCCTGGTCGCCGGTGCGGCGCAGCGCCGCGGTGACGTCGTAGGCGCCGCGGCCGAACGGGTGGCTCTGGGTGCCGATTTCGGCGCCGTTGAGCCAGATCTGCGCTTCGTGGTTGACGCCGTCGAACTCGAGCCAGACGTGCCGGCCGGCCGAGGTGTCCAGACCGCGCGGGAGCGAGAAGCGGCGGCGGTACCACCAGGCGTGGCGCGACAGCGCTTCCGGGACGTGCAGGTTGTTCATGCCGGACACCGGGTCCGGCAGCCGGCCCTGCTCGACCAGCGAGGCCAGGACCGTGCCGGGGACGGTCGCCGGGAGCCAGCCGCGGGTGTCCACCTCCGCGCCGGAAAGAGCCTTGCCGTCGCCGGCCGGCGCCCAGTCGTCCATCGTGAGGACCCAGCCGGACTCGAGCGGCACGGTGCCGTCGGCCGCGACGGCGAGCGCGGGCGGGTCGTCGTGCGGGCGGACCGGGAAGCTGGTCCAGCCGTGCACCGCCGGGCGGTTCTGCGGGCCGGTGCCGAACACCTGGAAGCCGTTGAGGCCCAGCGGGTTGGTCGTCGAGCGGCTCGACGCGGTGAACCGGACCCAGCGCGCGGTGACGGCGCTGAGCGGGATCGTCACGACGCCGCCGGTGCCGGCGTCGGTGTGGTGGACGGTGCGCCAGGCCTTGCCGTCGCCCGAGACGTCGAGGTCGAACGCCGTCGCGTAGCTGGACAGGATCTCGAAGCCGCTCGTGTGGGAGCGGGACGCGGCGGCGTCGATGGCCGGGTCGCCGGGCCGCGCCTCGAAGGTGAGCACGACCGAGTCGATCCGGCACTCCCCCTGCAGGTCGACGACGATCCACTGGCCGTCGCCGGGGGTGGCGCGCCAGCCGGAGCCCCGCACGCCGACCTGGGCGAGGCCGTCGACGGCGAACTCGGCCGGGGTGGCGGCGTAGTCGGTCGAGGACACCTGGACCGGGCGGAACAGGGCCAGGTCGGTCTTCGGCGCGCGGCCGTCGGCGACGGCGGGTGCCGCGGACGCGACCCCGGGCAGGACCGCCGCGAGGCCGAACCCGGCCAGCAGCCCGGTCCCGGCGGCCAGGACGTGCCGCCGCGAAACGGCGGACACCTCCGCGGGCTCGACATCCGCGGTGATGCCGTACTCCTCCGCCATGCGAACTCCGATCTGCAAGCGGCGGCCGGACCTGGCGGGGTGGCGCCGCGGAGAGAGGGTGACAACGTTGCCAGGAAGCTTCCGCCGTGCGCCTCGGAAGCGTCAAGACGACAAGGAGGACAAGAATTCGGAATAGTTGACATCGATGTCGGCGACCGGCTCGCCGTGCCCCACCGAGCGGTGCCCGTTACGGTTGCAACGGCTGCGCAACGAACGCTCCGGGAGGTCCGATGGTCCAGGTCGAACGCACCGTCACCGTGCGGACGCCGGTCGCGCGGGTCGCGGAGTACCTCGCGGACTTCGCGCACACGGAGGACTGGGACCCGGGCACAGTGTCGTGCACCCGCACGGACGCGGGCCCGATCACGGTCGGCACCGGATGGCACAACGTCTCGGAGTTCCGCGGCCGGCGGACGGAGCTGGACTACCACCTGACCCGGCGCGACGCCGGCCGCGTGACGTTCGTGGGCGAGAACAAGACGGCGACCTCGACGGACGACTTCGGCCTGTCGGCGGGCCCGGACGGCACGATGGTCCGCTACCGCGCCACGATCGTGTTCCACGGGTGGGCGAGGCTGGCGAGCCCCTTCTTGAAGCGCGAGTTCGAGCGGCTCGGGGACGCGGTGGTGCCGGAGCTGAAGCGGGCGCTGGAGGGGCTGGGCTGAGCGTTCCCCGCCTCGTCGAAGCGACTCCGCGCCGCCCCTACCCCTCGGCGTGCTCCACGGCCAGCTCCACCGCCGACGCCAGATCGTTCACCCGGGCGAACCCGCGGTCGCCCAGGTGCTGCCAGCCCGGCCCGGCCGTGCCCACGACGCGGCCGAGGTCGCGCACCCGCGCCGCGAGCAGGTCGTCGGCCGTCGGGGCCGCCAGGGACCACAGCAGGACCAGCACCGGATCGAGGCGCGCCGCCAGGTCGGCGACCGTCTCGGCCGGCACCAGCTGCCCGAGGTAGGCGACCGGGATCCCGGCCTCGGCCAGCGTCGCGCGCAGGGCCTCCATCGGCAGCGAGTGCCGCTCGGCCGGGCAGCAGGCCAGCAGCACCGGCCGGCCCGGGACGGCCGCCGGGAAGCGCCGGCTGAACCGCTCGTACGCCAGCGAGATCTCCGTCGTCAGGGCCCATTCCGACGCGAAGCAGACGTCGCCGCGCTGCCAGCGGTCGCCCAGGCCGCGCAGGACCGGGGCGAAAACGTCGGTCCAGGCCGCGGCCGGGCCGAGCGTGCCGAGGGTCTCGTCAAGCAGCCCCGCGACCGACGCGGACCGCAGCTCCTCAGCGGCGTCCTCGAGCTCGCGCACCCGGCGGGCGGCGGGCACCTCGGGCGGGTCGGCGGGCGTGGCCGCGAAGGCCGTGGCGGCCGCTTCCCGCACGGGCATCCCCCGCGCGACGAGCCGCTGCATGTGCTGCAGCCGCCGGACGTCGGCGTCGGAGTAGCGGCGGTGCCGTCCGGTGGCCGCGGCCGACGGGCCGATCCCGTACCGCGCGCTCCAGCTGCGCAGCGTCACCGGCGAGACGCCGAGCAGCTCGGCCACCTTGCCCGGCGCCCAGGCACCCGTCTCGACGTTCTTCGGATCCACCGTTCCCCTTCGCCTCGCTCAGGGCAGCTTAGCGACGGCCGGGCCACCTGACCGGCGGGGACACGGTGATCGCCGCCGGCGCGGAGATCGCCGGCCGGTGGTCCGGAGATCAGCGGGCCGGCCACGGCCGCCGGGGCCCACCGTCACGCGACGAAGCCGGACCGGCGACACCGGCGCGGGGCACCGGGAACAGCCCGGCGCCACGGGGGACGCGGCGGCGGGGCGTCGGCCTGCCGCGTCCCCCTCGGCGCCGCCCGGCGCCGGGGATCCGGCCCGCGTCGACCGGATCCGGACGGCCGCGGGGTGTGGCAACCCGCCACGGCCTGCCCAGTCCTGCGCGGCGAGGTGCCGCACCACTACGCTATACCCGCTCGCAACGCTTGTGCATCGCTATCCCTCGGATGCCCCAAGGATTCGCCCTCGCGGCGCGTCATTCCGGGCCGCGGTGGGTACTTCGCGGTGCAGGAGGGACCCGATGACCGAGAACCGCACTCAGCCCCGCTTCGCGACGACGAACGAAGCGGGGGTCGTGACCGTCCGCTGCGCGGGCGATCTCGACCTGGCCACCACGACCCGGCTCCGTGACGTGCTGCTGAGCCCGTTCCGCGGCGGCGCGGCCGCGGTCGTCGCCGACCTCACCGAGACGACCTACTGCGACTCGACCGTCTTCAGCGTCCTGGTCGAGTCCTACCGCGAAGCCCGCGCGCACGACATCCCCTTCGCCATCGCGGCGGCCGAGATCGCGGTCGCCCGGCCCTGGGCCATCCTCGGCCTGGACCGCGTGCTGCCCCTGCACGCCGACCTCGCCGCAGCGCACGCCGCGATCACCGGGGCCACGGCCACCCGCGTCTCCTGACCGCCGGCGGACTCCCCGGCCGTCGTCCACAGTGGAGTCCCGTCACACTGCGGGCCCACCCCGGGCATGCCACGATCGGGTGATGGTCGACAGAGCCCGCGGACATAACCGTGACGTAGCACCGCTGTAATGAATCGTCACTACGGTCCCCGGGGCATGTCGATCGGGCAGATGACGGATCCGGCGCCGACGGCGCTTCCCCAGGGTGAAAAGGTGCTTCCGGAAACGAACACGCAGCAGCAGAACGCGCGGGGCCGGTGGCTGCCCGTCTTCGGGGCGGTGCTGGGCGCCGCCCTTTTCCTGGTGGTGCGCGGCAGTCTGACCGACGACGGCTACATCACCCTCGCCTATGCGAAGAACCTGGCCGTGCACGGCGAATGGGGCATCATCCCCGGCTCGCCCGCGAACTCCGCGACGTCACCGCTGAACGTCCTGCTCCTCGCCGCGCTGACGCTGGTGACGCGGGTGACGGGCGATCCGCACCCGGTCGTGGCGCTCGGGATCCTGACGGTCCTGTGCGGCGGTGCGCTCGGCTGGGCCTGGCAACGCATCGGGCGGACGCTGGCGCTGCCGCCCGCGGCCGGGGTGCTCGGGGTCGCGCTGGTCCTGGTCAACCCGTTCGTGCTGTCCGCGATCGGTCTCGAAGTCCTCTTGATCCCGGCCGTCCTGCTGGTGCTGACGGTCTTCGCGCTCGAAGGACGGCCGATCCTGTTCGGCGTCACCGCCGGGCTCACCGTCCTCACCCGGCTCGACCTCGTCGTGTTCGTCGTGGTGATCGCGCTCAGCGCGCCCGCGATCCGGCGGCGGCTGCTGCCGGCCGCCGGTTCCGCGGTGCTGACGGCCGCGCCGTGGTTCGTCTTCAGCTGGGTCGCCTTCGGCTCGTTCGTGCCCGACACGCTGGCGATCAAGCAGACGCAGGCGGGGCTGTTCGCGCCGTGGACCTACACCACCGGGCCGGTGATGTACTACCTCGGCTACCCGGGCACCGTGCTGGTGACGTTCGTCCCGGCGCTGCTCGGCGCGGTCGCGCTCGCCGTATGGGCCGCGGCGCGGTTCTCCGTGCGCTGGCCGGAGTTCCCCGCGCTCGGCCCGGTCGCGGCGCTCGGCGCCGGCGGAATCCTCTACTTCGTCGCCTATTCGTTCATCGGCGTCGGCCCGTTCCACTGGTACTACGTGGCTCCGACGACCACGGTGGGCACGTTCGCCGTAGCGGCCTTCGGTGCCTGGTACGGCCAAGCGCGCGAACGGACGGCGCTGCGCACCGGTCCCCCGCTGCTGGCGCTCGGGCTGACCGGGGTGCTGGTGCTCAGCGCGGCCGCTGTCGATGCCGCACAGGGACTGCCGTGGAAGTCGCCGGTCATCTTCGGGAACTGGGCCAGCGCGCAGGACTACGCGCGCGTCGGCACGGCCCTGGGCGCGCGGCTCGACGGCGCGAGCGTGGCCAGCCCCGGGGAGATCGGCACCCTCGCGTACTACTGCGAGTGCGCCATCATCGACGAGTTCTCCGACCGCGGCCACGCGAAGCAGCTGGTCGAGCAGCGGATCGCGACGGCGAACCCGCTGATGAGCCTCGCGCTGCGGGTGAACTACCACTGGCTGGACCGCTCGATCACCCCCCGCAAACCGGACTACCGGTTGCAGTACGCCTCGGGTCCGGCCACCGGACCCGACAGCTGGCAAGTGGAGTCCGCGGCGAAGGGCGTCGGCCACTTCACCCTCACCCGCGAACCGTGACCGTGGCGCAGCGGCGCGACCGAACGGCACGGGCGATCGCGGCCCCGGAGTCCCGGCCGCGGCGCTGGGTGCTGCCCGCCGCCGTGGCCGTGGGGTCCGCCCTCGTCTTCGCGGTGGTGCGCCCGCACCTCGTCGACGACACGTTCATCACGCTGGCCTACGCGCGCAACCTCGCCTTCCACGGGCACTGGGGGCTGATCGCGGCGGAGACGTCGAACACCGCGACGTCGCCGCTGAACGTCCTGCTCCTCGCCACGCTGACCCTGGTCGTGCGCGACGCGGTGCTCGCCGCCGGCGCGCTGTTCGTGCTGTGCCAGGTCGCGCTCGTCCTCGCGCTGCGCCGGGCCGGCGACCGGGCGGGGCTGCCGTCCTCGTTCGCGCCGGTCGCCGTCGCGCTGCTGACGGTGAACCCTCTCCTGCTGTCGTCGATCGGGCTCGAGGTCGAGCTCGGCGCGGCCGGCGTCGCGTGGCTTCTGGTCTTCGCGGCGGAACGGCGGCCGGCCGCCGTCGGCGTCCTGACCGGGCTGCTCGCCCTCGTCCGCCTCGACCTGGTCGTGGTCGCGCTGGTGCTCTTCGCGCTGCGGCGCCGGTTCTGGGAGAAGGCGTGGCAGTCGGTGCTCGCCGCCGCGGCGGTCGCGCTCCCCTGGTTCGCCTTCAGCTGGGTGGTGCTCGGGTCGGCGGTGCCGGACACGGTGATCATCAAGACGCTGCAGAAGTCCTGGGGACAGTGGGACTTCGGCAACGGCCCCGGGCTCTACGCGGACGTCTTCCCGGGGGCGACCGTCGCGTCGTTCCTCCCGGCCGCGCTCGCCCTGCTCGCCTTCGCGCTCTGCGTCGCGGACGCGGCCCGGGGAGGCCCGCTGTGGGCCCGGGTGCGGCCGTTCGCCCCGCTGGTGCCCGCCGGGATCGCGCACTACCTGGCCTACGCGCGGCTGCACGTCCCGCCGTACCACTGGTACTACGGGCCGAGCCTGGTCGCGGCGACGCTCTTCCTCGCGGCCGCCGCGACGGCCGCGGTGCGCGTGCCGGCCCTGGTGGCGGCCGCCGTCGCGGTCGCGGGCGTCCTGGTGATCGGTGTCGGCGCCTACGCGGCCGGTGGCCTGCCGCGGCGGTTCGCGCCCCTGATGTCCAACCACGCCGCGACCGCGGACTACGAGCGGATCGGCCCGGAGCTGGGCCGGCTGGTCGGCGGTGGCACCGTGCGCAGCGGCGGTGAGATCGGCGTGCTGGCCTACAGCTGCGGCTGCGCGATCGTCGACCTGTTCGACGACCGCGGCGCCGTCGGGCCGGCCATCACCGAGCGCGAGGCCCACCTCGGCGCGCTCGGGCGGGCGCTGGTCGACGTCAACTTCCGGTTCTTCGACTTCGGCGACCGGCCGATCGTCACCGACTACGCCCTGGTGCGCGGCGATCCGCCACCCGGTGCGCTGGCCCGCTGGACGCTGACGTCGCCGTGGGCCGGCACCCAGCAGCTGCATCTCGTCCGGGGCAACGGAAGCGGAGCTTGAGCATGACCGGCCTCACCGCGCAGCGCGGCCTGTTCACGGGCCCGGCGCCGATCGTCAGCAAGGACCTCTACGCGGAGGTGCACACCGGCGCGGCGGTCCGGGACCGCGACGCGATCCGGCTGGAGCCGGGCACGAAGGTGTCGGGTAACACGTACTTCGGCCGGTTCCCGGCCTCCTACTGGCAGCGCTGGTCCACCGTGACCGAGGTGTCGGTCGAGGCCGTCGTGACCGGCACCGGCCTGCTGTCGCTGGGCGCCTCCGACGTCGAAGGCGAACCGCGGGTGGTCGAGGCCGAGCAGGTCGCGAACGCCAAGCAGGCGAAGGTCACGCTGACCGCGAAACTGGACAAGTTCTACGACGGCGGCGCCCTCTGGCTCGACCTGGAAACCGAGGGCGGGCAGACGCTGCGGGTGGAGCAGGTCCGCTGGACGGTCGAAGCGCCGGAGAAGATCCGCCCGACCGCGGTCACCATCTGCACGATGAACCGCGCCGACGACTGCCTCAAAAACCTCCAAGCCCTGGCCGCGGACGTGTCGTCGCTGGAAACCCTGGACGCGATCTACGTCGCCGACCAGGGCACCGACCTCGTCGAGTCTCGTGACGGGTTCGAGCAGGTCGCCAAGGACCTCGGTGACAAGCTGCACTACATCAAGCAGCCCAACCTCGGTGGTGCCGGCGGGTTCACCCGCGGGCTGTACGAGGTGGCCGGGCACACCGCCACCGAACACGCCAACGTGCTGTTCATGGACGACGACGTGCTGCTGGAGCCGGACCTGGTGATCCGGATGACGGCGTTCTCCAACCGCGCCGCCAACCCGATCATCGTCGGCGGGCAGATGCTGAACCTGTTCCACCCCAACCAGCTGCACGTCGGCGCCGAATACGCCCGGCTCAACACCCTCGAGCCCGGCCAGCCGGTCGAGCACTCCCTGACCACCGCTGACCTGCTCGGGGTGGACGAGGAGACGTTGAAGCCGAACCGGCAGGAGCGGCGGCTGGATGCCGGGTACAACGGCTGGTGGTCGTGCCTGATCCCGTATGAGGTGGTGCAGGCCACGGGGTATCCGATGCCGTTCTTCTTCCAGTGGGACGACGCGGAGTACTCCTACCGGGCCCGCGCGCACGGCTTCCCGACGGTGACGTTGCCGGGTGCGGGGGTGTGGCACGCGGACTTCCACATGAAGGACTGGGACGAGTGGCACCGGTACTTCAACCTGCGCAACTCGATCATCACCGCGGCGTTGCACTCGCCGTTCAACCTCAATCTGCTCTCCCGGGTGCTGCTGGCCCAGCTGGTGCGGTATCTGCTCGGCATGCAGTACGGGCTGTCGGCCACGCTGATCAAGGCGGTCGAGGACTTCCTCGAAGGGCCGGAGATCCTGCGTGACGGTGGTGTGGAGGCGATGCAGGAGATCCGCCGGATCCGGGACCAGTACCCGGAGACCAAGCGCCACAAGGCCACCGACGTCCCGGGCATCGCGTCCAACGACATCGGCATCATCAACAGCGCGCCGCCGCCGAGCCGGACCGCCGTGGTGCTGATCAAGCGGCTGCTCGACCAGACCAGGGGCCGCCACCGGTACGGTCTCGGCGCCGTCCCCGCCGACGAAGCCCATTGGTGGCACACCTCACTGTTCGGCACCGTGGTCGTCACCGACGCGAACCAGGACGGTGTCCGCGTCCGGTCCTACGACCGGGCCAAGACCCTGGACCTGGCCAAACGCGGCATCCGGGTGATCCAGCGGCTGCGCAAGGAGGGAGCCGCGGTCCAGGAGCGGTACCTGAGCGCCGTGCCGGAGCTGACTTCGCGGGAGAACTGGACGCGCCTGTACGGCCTCTGAGCCCTGCTCATCCGAGCGATCAAGGAAATTCGCCTGGACGCCAGACTGCGCCGGAGGCCGGGAAGGCCATAGGGTTCGGTCATGAAGGTCGGCCTGCTCACCCGGGAATACCCGCCGGAGGTCTACGGCGGCGCCGGAGTTCACGTGGAGTTCCTCGCCCGGGAGTTGCGGCCGCTGGTCGATCTCGACGTGCACTGCTGGGGCGCGGACCGCCCCGACGCCACCGGGCACACGGATCCCCACGGCTACCGCCAGCCGGCGTTCACGACGATGGACATCGCCGTGTCCATGGCGAACGCCCTCGAAGGCCACGACCTCGCGCACAGCCACACGTGGTACGCGAACCTGGCCGGGCACCTGGCGAAGATGACGCACGGCATCCCGCACGTCGTCACCGCGCACTCGCTGGAGCCGTTGCGGCCGTGGAAGGCCGAACAGCTCGGCGGCGGCTACCGCGTCTCGTCGTGGATCGAACGCGAGGCCTACGAAGCCGCGGACGCGATCGTCGCGGTCAGCGGCGGCATGCGCCGCGACGTCCTCGACGCGTACCCGGCGGTGCCGCCCGAGCGGGTGCACGTGATCCACAACGGCATCGACACCACCCTGTACCGCCCGGACCCGGGCACCGACGCGCTGGCGAAGCACGGAGTCGACCCCGACCGGCCGTACGTCCTGTTCGTCGGCCGGATCACCCGGCAGAAGGGCGTCCCGCACCTGGTCCGCGCGGCCGCGTCGCTCGACCCCGGCACCCAGCTCGTGCTGTGCGCGGGCGGCGCGGACACCCCCGAGCTCGACGCGGAGTTCCGCGGGCTGGTCGCCGAGCTGGAGAAGACGCGCACCGGCGTCCGCTGGATCCCGGAGATGCTGCCGCGCCCCGAAGTCGTGCAGCTGCTGACCCACGCCACGGTGTTCGCCTGCCCGTCGGTCTACGAGCCGCTGGGCATCGTGAACCTGGAGGCGATGGCGTGCGGCACGCCGGTGGTGGCCAGTGACGTCGGCGGCATCCCGGAGGTCGTCGACGACGGCCGGACCGGGCTGCTCGTGCACTACGACGACCAAGACGCGCGCGGGTTCGAAGCGGGCCTGGCCGCCGCGCTGAACGAGGTGGTGGGGTCCCCGGACCGGGCCACCGCGATGGGTACCGCCGGCCGCGAGCGCGCGGTCGGCGAGTTCGGCTGGAAGGCGATCGCCGAGCGGACGGTCGCCCTCTACGAAGCGTGCGGGAGGTCGTCGTGAACACTGGAGCCGACGTGCTGGGCATCGTGCTCGCGGGTGGCGAGGGCAAACGGCTGATGCCGCTCACCGCCGACCGCGCCAAACCCGCCGTGCCCTTCGGAGGTGTGCACCGGCTGGTCGACTTCGTGCTGTCGAACCTGGTGCACGGCGGGTTCCGGCGCCTGTGCGTGCTGACGCAGTACAAGTCGCACTCGCTCGACCGGCACATCTCGACGACGTGGCGCCTCTCGGCGCTGACCGGCGAGTACGTCACACCGGTGCCGGCGCAGCAGCGGCTGGGCCCGCGCTGGTACCAGGGCAGCGCCGACGCCATCCATCAGAGCCTCAACCTGGTCTACGACGAGGATCCCGAGTACATCGCGGTGTTCGGCGCGGACAACATCTACCGGATGGACCCCCGGCAGATGCTGGAGACCCACATCTCCTCGGGCGCCGGCGTCACCGTCGCCGGGATCCGGGTGCCGCGCGCGGAGGCGAGCTCGTTCGGCGTCATCCGGACCACCGACGGCCTGATGATCGACGCGTTCATGGAGAAGCCCGCCGACCCGCCGGGCCTGCCCGACTCCCCCGAGGAGTCGTTCGTGTCGATGGGCAACTACATCTTCACGACGAAGGTGATGCTCGAGGCGCTGCACGCGGACGCCGAGAACGCGGCCTCGCACCACGACATGGGCCGCGACATCATCCCGGCGCTCGTCAAGTCGGGCGAGGCGGCGGTGTACGACTTCAACGGCAACGTCGTGCCCGGTGAGACCGAGCGCGACCACGGCTACTGGCGCGACGTCGGGACGATCGACAGCTACTACGAAGCGCACACCGACCTGATCTCGACGCACCCGATCTTCAACCTCTACAACCGGAAGTGGCCGATCCTGGCCCACCCGGGCCAGCGCGCGGCGGCGAAGTTCGTCGAGGGCGGCTCGGCGAACCAGTCGATCGTCAGCAACGGCTGCATCATCTCGGGGGCGCAGGTCGTCGACTCGGTGCTCTCCCCCGACGTACTGGTGGAGCAGGGCGCGGTCGTCCAGGGATCGGTGCTGCTGGACGGGGCCCGGGTGGGCCGCGGCGCGGTGGTGCGCCGGGCGATCCTGGACAAGAACGTCGTGGTGCCGCCCGGAGCACACATCGGGGTCGACCTGGCCCGGGACCGGGGGCACTACCACGTCAGCGAAGGCGGGATCGTGGTGCTGGGCAAGGGAGAACGCGCTATCTGAGGCTCGCGACGGCCCTCAGGAAGGGGCGTCGACCCGCGCGAGGCGCTCGACCACCTGGCGCGGATCGATGCCCCAGCGTTCGGCCAGCTCCGAGATCGTGGCGCCCGCCGCGTACTCGGCGGCGATCATGCTGTTCACGACCCCGGCCACGTCTTCACTCCTCAACCGCAGATGCCCGTGCGGGCGACATGCTACATGTTCGCTGCGGAGGTCGAACAATGTGCCTCAGGTCAGCGGGCGGCAAACCCGCACGCGATCGCGGCCGCCAGGAACAGCACCGCCAGGGCCGCCGCCCACGCCACGTCCATCGCCGCCGCGAGGTAGGCCTGGGCCGCCGAGACCGCCGCGAACGTCACGGCCAAGCCCCGCCACGCCCACCCCTCGCGCACGCTGGCTGTCCCTCCCCCCGCCGCCGAAAGCGATTCAGCGTCCCGTTTTCTCCGGCTCCCCCGGCGGATTTTTCGCAGTGGCCCGCGCACGCGTGGCGCTGAACACCGCCTCGAAGATCGGCGTCGGTTCCCCGTCGTCGCGCTTCGGCCGCTCGTCCCCCGGACCGGGCTTTTCCTCTCCCACGCGCCCAGTTTCTGCGACGGCGGCCGATTTCGCTCGGGCAGCACCGAAAATCGCCCGGCCGGGGGATCACCCACGCGGCGCCCGTTTTCACGCCGTTTTCGCCCGGCGGCGAACAATCGGGTGGCCCACGCTGCGGATTCACCGTCACCGCATTTTCCGTCCGGCCGGGAATAACCCCGGGGTAACCCGGATTGCACCCGGCATGAAAGCAGTCGTCTACCGCCGCCACGGCGGACCCGAAGTGCTGTCGGTGTCGGAGCGGGCCGTCGCGGACCCGGGTCCCGGCGAGGTCCGCGTCCGGATCGTCGTGTCCGCGGTCAACCCCACCGACTGGAAGGCCCGGCTCGGCCGCGGCGCGGAAGCCGGGACCGAGACGCCCGACACGGTCCCCAACCAGGACGGGGCCGGGGTCGTCGACGCGGTCGGCCCGGACGTCACCGGGGTCGCCCCCGGCGACCGCGTGTGGCTGATCCTCGCCGGCACCCACGGCCCGGCGGCCGGCACCGCGCAGGAGTACACGGTGCTCCCGGCGGAGAAGGTCGTTCCCCTGCCCGACCGCGCCGGTTTCGACGAAGGCGCCGGGTTCGGCGTCCCCGGGCTGACCGCGCACCGGGCGCTGACCGTCGCCGAGGACGGGCCCTCCCGGCTCTCCCCCGGCGCCCTCGACGGCAAGACGGTGCTGGTCAGCGGCGGCGCCGGCGCGGTCGGCAACGCCACCATCCAGCTCGGCCGCTGGGCCGGCGCGACGGTGATCGCGACCGTCAGCAGCGACGAGAAGGCCGCGCTCGCCCGCGCGGCCGGCGCCCAGCACGTGCTGCGCTACCCCGACCCGGACCTCGCCGCCCGGATCCGCGAGGTCGCCCCGGACGGCGTCGACCTGGTCGTCGAGGTCGCGGCCGGGGTCAACGCCGCGCTGCACACCGAGGTCCTGCACCCGCGCGGCACGGTCGCGATCTACGGCGACGACCGCGGTACCGGGAAGGTCACCCTCGACTTCGGCGCGAACCTGTGGCTGAACGCGCGGTACCAGTTCCTGGTGCTCTACACGGTGGGAGCGGACAAGCTCCGCGCCGGCGCCGAAGACGTCTCGGCGGCGCTCGCCGACGGCGCGCTGCGGCTCGGCGAGGACCGCGGTGTGCCGGTCCACCGCTTCCCGCTCGAGGAGACCGCGAAGGCCCACATCGCGTCCGAGGAGGGGGCGACCGGGAAGGTCCTGATCGACGTCACCCCGGCCGGGTGACCAGCGCCTGAAGGAGGTCGAGCACCGTGACGCCGTCGTCGTCGCGGTGCTCGCGCCAGCGGCCGAACAGCTCCTGCGCGGCGGTCAGGAACGCGGGCGAGAGCCCGGCGTCCGCGCACGCTTCGGCGATCTCGGCCATTTCGCCTTCCCAGCGCCAGGCCCGCTGCCCGGCGGAGGCGATCCCGCCGGGCGCGCCCAGCGGCGTGTGCGGCAGGACGTCGGCGGCGAGCTCACGCAGCGCCCCCCCCCCGCCGCGGCGCGCGCGGAGGGGCGGG
>NZ_JBFBBQ010000068.1:0-46520 GCF_040682775.1 Amycolatopsis sp. NPDC051106
GCGGGGTGCCCGGGCCGTGATTGCCCCCGGCGGGGCACCGGACGCCAGGAATGAGTCATTCACTGCATCGGCCGGATCGGTACCTCGGCTCCGTCGCGGAGGAACACCGGGATGCGGTCCGCCGGGGCCGGCGCCTCGACGGTGACTCCGCCGTCGTGCCGGGAGCCCGTGACCGCGTCGGTCCAAGAAGCACCCGCGGGCAGGTACACCGAACGGGAGGTGGCCCCCGGCGAGAGCACCGGCGCCACCAGCACGTCCGGCCCCAGCAGGAACTGGTCGGACACGTCCCAGGACGCGGCGTCGCCGGGGAAGTCGACGAACAGCGGCCGCATCGGGGGGACGCCCTGCTCGTGCGCCACCCGCATCTGCTCCATCAAGTACGGCCGCAGCCGCTCCCGCAGCTTCAGCGACTCCACGATCGAGGAGTACGCCGAATCACCGTAGGACCAGACCTCGTTGGGCCCGCCGGTCATCTCCGGGCCGAACGGCGGGCGCGGGTCGCGGAAGCCGTGCAGGCGGAACAGCGGGCAGAACACCCCGTACTGGAACCAGCGGACCATCAGTTCCCGATACGAGTCCGACGACGGGTCGCCGCCGTGGAAGCCGCCGATGTCCGTGGTCCACCACGGGATCCCGGCCAGCGCCACGTTCAGCCCCGCCCGGACCTGCGTCCGCAGCGACGCCCACGTCGCCGGGACGTCACCCGACCACAGCGCCGCCCCGAACCGCTGGCTGCCCGCCCACGCCGAGCGGCTGAGCAGCACCACTTCGTCGTCGCCCTCGGCGCGGATGCCGTCGTGGAACGCCTGCGCGTTCGCCTGCGGGTAGAGGTTGAACACCTCCGACCCCGGGCCGGCGTGGAAGCCGAGGTTGTGCGGGTGGCCGGGCTGGATCTCCGGCTCGTCGCCGTCCAGCCACCACGCGCGCACGCCCAGGTCGTAGTAGTTCTCCTTGACCTTGCTCCAGACGAACCGCCGGGCCGCCGGGTTCGTCGCGTCGTAGAACGCCACCGGCATCTCGACGTCGAACCCCTTGTCCTTCCACGGTGCGTGCGCCGGGACGCCGTTCTCGGCGGCGACCAGGAGACCCTGTTCGTGCAAGGCCCGGTAGTTCGACGACAGGGGGCTCACCGACGGCCACACCGACACCATCAGCTTGACGCCCAGCTCGCCGAGCTCTCGCACCAGCCCGGCCGGGTGGGGCCACTCGGCCGGGTCGAACTTCCAGTCGCCGAGGTGCGTCCAGTGGAAGAAGTCCGCCACGATCACCGACAGCGGCAAGCCGCGCGCGTGGTACTCGCGCGCCACGGACAGCAGCTCGTCCTGAGTGCGGTACCGCAGCTTCGACTGCCAGAACCCGGCCGCCCATTCGGGCAGCATCGGCGCGTACCCGGTCGCGTCGGCGTAGTGGCCGAGGATCTCCCGCGGGCCGTCGCCGGTGGTGACCCAGTAGTCGAGCTGGCGGGCGTCGTCGGCGACCCAGCGGGTGCCGTTGGCGGCCAGCTCCACCCGGCCGACCGCCGGGTTGTTCCACAGGAACCCGTAGCCGCGGCTGGACAGCAGGAACGGCACCGACACCTCGGCGTTGCGCTGCACCAGGTCGAGCACGAGGCCCTTCTGGTCGAGCCGGCCGTGCGTGTGCTGGCCCAGGCCGTAGAGCCGCTCGTCGTCGTAGGCGGTGAACCGCTGTTCGAGGCGGCCGTACCCGTTGCGCGAGGGCATGAACAGCCGCGCGCCGGGCCACCAGAAGTGCGCGCGCTGCTCGGAAAGCAGCTCCTCGCCGGTGTCCGTGCGGACGAACCTCAGCTGCGCGTCGATCCCGGTGTCGGTGTCGGCGATCTCGACGATCGCGGTGATCGGGCCGTTGACGACCCGGCCGGTGCGCCCGTCGGCGGATGCGGTGGCGGCCGACGGCTTCGCGGGCAGCAGCGCCCCCGGTACGTCGTCGAGGATGCGGTGCCGGCCGGCGCGCACCCGCAGGCTGCCGTCGCCCCACGGTTCGACGCGCAGGACCTCGTGCCGCACGGTGACTTCCAGCGAGCGGCCGTCTTCGGACGTGATCACGCGGTCTCCTTAGTCTTTGACGGCGCCGCTGGTCAGCCCGGCGACGACGTACCGCTGGGCGACGACGAGCAGGACGGCCGCGGGGACCGCGGCGAGGACGGCGGTGGCCATGATCCCGTTCCAGTCGGCGGACTGGTTGCCGACGAACCGGTAGATGCCCACGGTGATGGGCTCGAACGACTGGCCGGTGGTCAGGGTGACGGCGAACAGGAAGTCCGCCCAGGCGAACAGGAACGAGAACAATCCGGCGGTGACGAGCGCGTTGCGGCTGACCGGGAGGATGATCGAGCGGAACGTCCGCCAGTACCCGGCACCGTCCACCCGGGACGCTTCGGTGAGCTCCTTCGGCACGGAGATCATGAACGCCCGCAGCAGGAGCACGGCGAACGGGATGGTCGCGGTGGAGTCCGCGAGCACCAGCCCGAGGTAGTTGTCGATCAGCCCGAGGTTGCTGAACACGGTGTAGAGCGCGTTGGCCATCACGATGCCCGGGATCATCTGCACGATGAGCAGCACGAACACCAGCACCGGCCCGCCGCGGAACTTCAGCTGTGCCAGCGCGTACGACGCGGGTGCGGCGATCGCCAGCGACACGAGCACGGTGCCGAGCGCGACGACGACGCTGGAGAGCAGGTGCGGCCCTTGGGAGGACAACGCCTTGCGGTAGCCGTCCAGGGTGCCGCCGACCGGGAAGAACGCCGGGTCCGGGCGCAGCAGCGCGCCGCCGGGCTGCAGGGAGGCGTTGACCATCCAGTACAGCGGGAACAGCAGCACCGCGACGATCAGGACGCCGAAGACCGTGCGCGGCCACGAAGAGGTCTTCATGCCGCCGCCTCGGCCAGGGTCGCCTTCGCCGAGCGCAGGTAGAGCAGGCCGAACACCGTCGCCACCAGGATGAGGACGTTCCCGACCGCGGCACCCTGCCCGAACGCGAAGTCCTGGAAGGAGAGGCGGTAGGACCACGTCGTGAGCGTCTGCGTCGCGTTGGCCGGCCCGCCGCCGGTGACGACCATGATCACGTCGAACACCTTGATCGTGTAGACCAGCCCGAGCATGAGCACGATCCCGGTGACCGGCCGCAGCAGCGGCCAGGTGACGTGCCGGAACCGCTGCCACGCGCCCGCGCCGTCCAGCGACGCGGCTTCGTAGAGCGACGCGGGGATCGCGCGCAGCCCGCCGTGCAGGATCACCAGGTTGAACGGGATGCCGATCCAGATGTTGGTGAGGATCACCGCCGGCAGCGCCCAGCCGGTGCTGCTCAGCCACGGCACCGCGTCGAGGCCCACGAACCGCAGGGCCGCGTTCAGCACGCCGTGGTCCTGGTCGAACATCCACCGCCAGATCGCCCCGCTGACCACCAGCGGCAACAGCCAGGGCAGCAGGAGCAGCGACCGCAGCAGCGCGCTGCCGAGGAAGCGGCCGCTGAAGAAGACCGCCAGTGCCAGGCCGATGCCGAACTGGAAGACGAGCGACCCGGCCGTGAAGAGCACCGTGTTGAGGACCGCCGTCGAGAAGAGCGAGTTGCCGAACACGGCGGAGTAGTTGGCGAAGCCGACGAAGGGCGCTTCGCCGGTGTAGAACGACTTCACCGTGTAGTCCTGCGTGCTCATCACCACGTTCGCGGCCAGCGGGTAGCCGAAGAACACGACGATGTAGGCCAGCGCCGGCAGCAGGAACAGCCACGCGGCGAACCGGTTGTCCCGCCGCGGTTTCCGGCCGGCGCGGGGCGGTGCCGCGACGGCCGGGGCGACCAGCGTCACGATCCGCTCGCTTGCTGAGCGGCCTTCAGCGCCTGGTCGGCCGGCTGCTTCCCGGTCAGCGCCGCCTGCAGCGCGTCGGCCAGCGCCTGCGAGACCTTCGGGTACTTCTCGCCGAGTTCGGCGGTGCGGGAACGGGCGGTGCCGACCTCGTCGACGAACGCCTGCATCGCCGGCTGCCCGGCACCGAACTTGGCCGCCGTGGCCGTCTTCGACGGGATGTAGGCGTGCGCCTTGCTCCACTCGAGCATCGTCGGCTCCGAGAGGATGCAGGAGAGCACCTTGCCGGCGGCCTGCTGGGTGGGGCCGCCGGTGACCGGCACCGCACCGACCTCGCCGCCGAGCGCGACCACCGGCTTCGCGCCCGCCTGCGGCACCGGGATCGGCACGACGCCGTAGTGCAGGGACTTCTGCTCGTCGAGCCGGGCCAGGTTCCACGACCCGTTGACCATCATCGCCGCGTTGCCCGCGACGAACTGGTCGGCCACGTCGTTCTGGTTCCACGTCACCACCGACTTCGACGCCGACCCGGAGTTCACCAGGTCCGTGACGAATTGAAGCGCTTTCACGGACTGCGCGGAGTCCAGCTGGGACAGTTCGGCGCCGTTGCTCCAGAAGAACGGGAGGAACTGCCAGGTGCCCTCTTCGGACGGGATCGCGGAGAAGGCGAGACCGTACTTGCCGTCCTTGGTGAGCTTCGCCGAGGCGGCCTTCAGCTCGTCCCAGGTCTTGGGTGGCTCCACGCCCGCCGCGGTGAGGAGGTCCTTGTTGTAGATGAGGGCGAGGCCGTTGACGCCGGGCGCGACGCCGTACACCTTCCCCTGGTAGCTGCCGGCCTTGACGATGCTTTCGTAGTAGCCGTCGGTGGAGATGCCGTAGCCGTCCAGCGGGGTGAGCGCGCCGGTCGCGGCGACCTGCTGCAGCGTCGGGTTGTCGGTGAAGAGCAGGTCCGGCAGCGTCTTCGAACTGGCGCCCTGCAGCACCTTCGGCAGCATCTGCGCGGTCGGCACGGTCTGGCGCTGGATCTTGATCCCGGTCTGCGACGCGCAGGTGTCGAGGATCTTCTGCCACGCCGCGGAACCCTGCTCGTCGGCGTAGTAGTCGAGTTCGGTGATGGACGAGGCGGGTGCGGCTCCGGTGCCGGCCGGCGGGGCGGCGGGGGTGGGGCTGCACGCGGCGAGCAGTGCGGCGCTCGCGGCCAGGATCAGGGCGCGACGGGCTACGGACATGGCGATTCTCCTTCGGCGGCGGAGCAGAACCGGGTTACCGATCCGGCCATGAAGTAGGCCGGCCCCCGAGTGCGACGTAACCGTTGCTACGGGACGATTCGGCCGTGACTGTGGTCGGATTGGTAACGATCAGCAGAGCAGGGGCGCGGCGCGGAAGTGCTGTCGCGCTGGGTGAGGCGAGGCCCGAGGAGCCGGACCTCCGGGGTGGTGTGGCCGGCGAGCCGGCGCATGGTCATCTCGACGGCCTGGGCCCCGACCTCTTCGGCCGGGATGGCGACCGTGGTCAGCGCGACCGGGTGGTGCTCGGCCATGCTGTCCGGGCAAACCGCGACGACGGAGATGTCCTCGGGCACCCGCAGGCCGCGGTGGCGCAGGTCCGAAAGAAGCCCGGGCAGCACGGCCTCGTTGTGCACGACCAGGCCGGTCAGGTCCGGGGCGGCGGCGAGCAGGTCGTCGAGGCAGGCGCTCACCGCTTCGTAGGAATGCGCGCACGGCCGGTTCGCCGCCCGCACGTCGTGGGTCTTCGCGGCGTCGTCGAACCCGCGCAGGAACCGTGTCGCGTAACTGGTCCCGCGGCGGTAGACGGCGGGGGAGGGGCCGATCAGCGCGATCGAGCGGTGGCCGAGCTCGGCCAGGTGCGCGACGCACGCCGAGCCGGCGGCGGTGAAGTCCAGGTCCACGCAGCTCAGCCCGGCCGGGTGGTCGGGCACGCCGATGAGCACCACCGGCAGGTCGAGCGCGATGAGCATCGGCACCCGCGGGTCGGCGGCTTCGACGTCCATCACCATCAGCGCGTCGGCGATCGCCGACGACGCCACCCGCTGCAGCGCGGCGGGGCCTTCGTCCTTGGTGAGCAGCAGCAGGTCGTGGTCGTGCGCGCGGGCCGCGGTGACCGCCGAGGCGACGAACTCCATCACCACGGCGACGTTGAGGTCCGTGCGCAGCGGCACGACCAGGGCGAGCACGTTGGTCTTGCTGCTGGCGAGCGCCCGGGCCCCGGCGTGCGGGTGGTAGCCGAGCTTGCGGATACTCTCCTCGACCAGCCGACGGGTCTTCGGTGAGATCGAGCGCTTACCGCTGATCACGTACGACACCGTGCTGGGTGCCACGCCCGCCGCCGTCGCGACGTCGTTGATCGTGACCACGGGCGGCCTCCTGGGGACTGGTGGGGCGGAAGGCTGTCGAAGCGCATCGACGATGGCACGAAGGTAAGTGACACCCGCCCGAAACACAAGCAGGATTTGCCATCGGCACATATTCGATTCGCATTCGACGAGCACCCCTCGCGTCGAATCTGTCGAACAGACCTGGTGAGAGATCTTCCCGCAGCTCAGCGCACAGTTTCCGACGGTGCTCGGAGGTCCTGGGTGCGCTCCCAGAAAGTCTTGACCTCGTGCTTACCCGACTGCAATAGTCGTCCCCATCCTCACCTTCGACGCGAATGTTCCGCGCCGCACTGTCGAAACGATTCGACGAATCCGGGAGGCCGTCCGTGCGCCAGTCCCCGTTCCGCCGTGCCCTCGTCCCGGTGGTGGCCGCCACCTTGCTGCTCGCGCCCGCGCCGGCGCTCGCGGCGCCACCGCCGCCGTTCCGCGATCCGGCGCTGCCCCTCGCCACGCGTATCGACGACCTGCTGTCGCGGTTGACGGCGGACGAGAAGATCTCGTTGCTGCACCAGTACGAGCCCGCCATCCCGCGGCTGGGCATCGGCGTGTTCAAGACCGGCACCGAGGCGCTCCACGGCGTCGCCTGGTCGACGGACTATGACGACAACGGTGCCGTGGTGAAAGCCGACGGCACGGTGTTCCCGCAGGCCATCGGGCTGGCTTCGACGTGGGACCCGGCGCTGGTGAAGCAGGTCGGCACGGCCGTCGGGCAGGAGGCGCGCGGCTTCAACGCGCGCAACCCGACGCTGTGGGGCCTCAACCTGTGGGCGCCGGTGGTCAACCTGCTGCGCGACCCGCGGTGGGGCCGCAACGAGGAGGGCTACTCCGAGGACCCGTACCTCACCGGTGAGCTCGCGACGGCGTACGGCCGCGGCATGCAGGGCGACGACCCGCGCTACCTCCAAGCCGCTCCGACGTTGAAGCACTACCTCGCCTACAACAACGAGGTCAGCCGCGACACCAGCAACTCTTCGGTGCCGCCCGAGATCCTGCACGACTACGACGAACAGGCGTTCAAGATCCCGTTGCGGGCAGGCGCGGCCAACGCCGTCATGCCGTCGTACAACCTGGTCAACGGGCGGCCGAACACCGTGAGCCCCGACCTCGGGGGCCTGCTGCGGAAGTGGGCGCCGCAGGACATCGCCGTCGTGAGCGACGCCGGCGCCCCGTCGAACCTGGTCAACTCGGAGAAGTACTACGCCACCAAGGCGGAAGCGGACGCGGCGGCCATCAAAGCGGGCCTCGACAGCTTCACCGACAACGACACGAACGGCTCGATCACCGTCGAAGCCGTCAAGGAAGCGCTGTCCCGCGGGCTGCTGACGATGGGCGACGTCGAGAAGGCCGACCGGCACCTGCTGTCGCTGCGCTTCCGGCTCGGCGAGTTCGACCCGCCGGGCCGCAACCCGTACGCGAAGATCACGCCGGCGGTCATCGACTCGCCGGCGCACCGGGCGCTCGCCCGCAAGGTGGCGGACGAGCAGGTCGTCCTGCTGCGCAACGACGCGAACGCGCTTCCCCTGGACGCCTCCAAGAAGAAGGTCGCCGTCGTCGGGCCGCTGTCCGACACGCTGTACGAAGACTGGTACAGCGGCTCGATGCCTTATCGCGTGACGCCGAAGCAAGGCATCGAGGAGCGGCTCGGCACCTCGGTGGCGTCGTCCGAGGGCGTCGACCGGATCGCGCTGAAGGACCTCGCCACCGGCCGGTACCTGACGGCGCCGGCCACCCCCGGCAAGGTGACCGCGGGCGGGACCACGGCGGGCGCGGCGGAGTCCTTCGACGTCTTCGACTGGGGCGCGGGCAAGAACACCCTGCGCGCGGCGGCGAACGGGAAGTACCTGAGCTACTCCGGCGGCGCGCTGGTGAACGACGCCGACCAGCCCACCGGGTGGTTCGTGCAGCAGCAGCTCAAGCTGGACCCGCAGCCCGACGGGAGCTACGTGCTCGAGTACGCGGGCAACGAGGTCACCGAGCCGTGGTTCGGCCCGAACCGCTTCGCCGTCGTCGGTGCGGACGGGGTCCTGACGATCTCGTCGCCGGACGCGGCGCACGCGACGAAGTTCGGGCGCGAAGTGCTCACGAGCGGGGTCTCCTCGGCGGTCGCCGCGGCCCGAGGTGCCGACACCGCGGTCGTCGTGGTCGGCAGCATGCCGTTCATCAACGGCCGGGAGGCGAACGACCGGACGAGCACGGAGCTGGCGCCGGCACAGCGCGCGTTGATCGAAGCGGTGCGGAAGGCGAACCCGCACACGGTCGTCGTGGTGGAGAACAGCTACCCGACGACCGGCTGGGACACGCTGTCCGTGCCGGGGATCGTGTGGACGAGCCACGCGGGGCAGGAGACCGGCCACGCGGTCGCGGACGTCCTCTTCGGCGACCACGACCCGAGCGGACGGCTCACGCAGACGTGGTACGCCTCCGACGCCGGGTTGCCGAGCATCCTCGACTACGACATCGCGAAGACCGGGATGACGTACCAGTACTACCGCGGGAAGCCGTTGTACCCCTTCGGGTACGGGCTGAGCTACACCTCGTTCCGGTACGGGGCCGTGCGGGCTTCGCGGGTCGGCGGCGCGGTGCAGGTGAGCGTGGACGTGACGAACACGGGCAGCCGCGCGGGGACCGACGTCGTCCAGCTGTACTCGGGCAAGTCCGGCGTGCAGCGGTTGCGGGACTTCTCGCGCGTGACGCTTTCACCGCACGAGACGCGGACGGTGCGGTTCTCCGTGCCGGTGGCTGACCTGGCCACGTGGAATGCAGGGCTCGACCGGTCCGTGGTGGAGCAGGGGACGTACGGCTTCTCGGTGGGTCGCAACGCTTCGGATCTCTCCGCGGCGCAGCCGGTCTTCGTGCCGGGGGAGCGGATCCCGCCGCGCGACCTGAGCCGTCCGACGCAGGCGCAGAACTTCGACGACTACGCAGGGACGACGTTGACGGACACGTCCAAGGCATCGGGCACGTCGGCCGCGGCGGTGGCCGGGAGCTGGCTGGCTTATCGCGACGTCGCGTTGAACGGGCCCGCGCGGTTCATGGCGTCGGTGTCCACAGTGGAGCCGGCGCGCGTCACGGTTCGGGTGGACTCGCCGACCGGTCGCGTCCTGGGGACGGCTTCGGTCCCGTCCACGGGGGACCGGTACGCGTATACGACGGTGACCGCGGCGCTGGCGAAGGTGACCGGCCGCCACGACGTGTACCTGACCTTCGACGGACCGGTGAACCTGGCGACGTTCTCCCTGCGGTGAAAGGGAGCCGTGGCCGCGGCGGTGCTCGCCGGGGTCGGGCGGTCGCGTCGCCCGAGTGCAGTGAATGAGTCATTCACTGCGACGGATTCAGGTGGGTGCGACGACCGGGGTGCAGTGAACGACTCGTTCACCTCGTCCGGCGCGATGAACGGGTCGTTCACTTCGTTCGGCGAGCCGCCGTGCTCCGGTCGGCCCGGACTCAGGGTTTCCGGCCCACCCCGGCGTACGGGAGGGCGTTGATCGCCGGGTCGTCGGACATGTCGCCGGCGCCCTCCGGCTTCCACATCGCGCAGCCGACGACGCCCGGCTCGACCATCTCGAAGCCGTCGAAGAAGGCGAGGACCTCGTCGTGCGTGCGGGGGACCGGCTGGTTCTGCTGGTTCTGGTTGCTCTTGTACACCTCGACCGCTTCGTCGAGCCGCCCTGCCTCGGAGTCCGCCGCGACGTGCGTGACCGCCAGGAAGCTGCCCGGGGCCAGCCGGTCGCGGTAGCGGGCCAGGATGCCCGCCGGGTCCCACGCGTCCGGCACGAAGTGCAGCAGCAGCAACATGAACACGCCGACCGGCTGGTCCAGGTCCAGCAGCTTGCCGGCGCCGGCGAAGACGTCGTTGACGTCGCGCAGGTCGGCCTGCAGCACCAGGCAGTTGTCGTTGCCTTGCAGCAGCAGTTCGCTGTGCGCCACCGCGACGGACTCACGGTCGACGTACACCACGCGGCACGACGGGTCGGCCTGCTGGACGATCTCGTGCAGGTTCCCCACGGTCGGGATGCCGGAGCCGATGTCCAGGAACTGCCGGATGCCGGAGTCGACCATGAACCTGGCCGCGCGGCGCAGGAACGCGCGGTTGAGGCGGGCCGCGTCGCGCACGCCCGGCATGATCTTGAGGATCTGCTCCCCGAGCGCGCGGTCGGCGGCGAAGTTGTGGTCGCCGTCGAGCCAGAAGTCGTACACCCGCGCCGGGTTCGGCACCGTGGTGTCGATCTCCGGCGGTACCCAGCTCAGTTCCCCGGTCACCGTGGCCTCCACCCTTCGCGGAATCTCGAAGGGCCGGAGTCTAACGCCATCCTCCGTTCGTGTGGACCCGCGCTCGGCGCCTCCGCCGCACCGCTAGGGTGGCCCGGTCGCGAGGAGACGAGACATGACCGACGCGCGTCCCGTTCCCGGCCGGTGGCCCGTGCTCGGGCACACGGTGCCCCTGCTGCGCGACCCGCTGAAGCTCTTCACTTCCCTTCCGGCACACGGAGATGTCGTCGAACTCCGCCTCGGGCCGCTGCCGGTGCACGTGGTCACCAGCCCGGAACTGTCCTGGCAGGTACTGGCCACCGACGCCGACAAGTTCGACAAGGGCCTGGTCTTCGACAAGATGCGCCCGCTCTTCGGTGACGGCTTGGCCACTTCGAACGGCGAGCTCAACCGCCGTCAGCGCCGCCTGGTGATGCCCGCCTTCGGCCGGACGCGGATCGCGGGCTACGCCGAGACCACGATGACGAAGTTGGCCGACGAGCTGGCGAGCTCGTGGCAGCCGGGCGAAGTCGTGGAGTTCGACCGCCGGATGCAGGATCTCGTGCTGACCATCGCCGGCCAGACGCTCTTCTCGACGGCGCTGGGCGACGAAGCACTGGCGGAAATCCAGCGCTCGATCCCGATCATGCTGAAATACGTCCTCTTCCGAGCGTTTTCTCCGAAATTCGTGGATAAACTCCCGATTCCGCCGAACCGCAAGTTCGACGCCGCCGCCGCGCGCCTGCGCGACGTCATCGGCGAAACCGTCGTCACCGCCCGGGAACAGGGCGCCGACCACGGCGACCTGCTGTCGACGCTGCTCATGGCCCGCGACGAGGACACCGGCGAGGGCATGTCCGACCGGCAGGTGCACGACGAGGTCATCACGATCCTCACCACCGGCGCCGAGACCACCGCCGTCGCGCTGGCCTGGTTCTTCCACGAGCTCGGGCAGCACCCGGAGGTCGAACGCCGGTTCCACGCGGAGGTCGACGACGTCCTCGGCGGCCGGCCCGCGCGGTTCGAGGACCTGCCGGATCTGGTGTACACGCACCAGATCGTCAACGAAATCGTCCGCCACACCCCGCCGCTGATCCTCATGCGCCGCGCCCGCGAGGACGTCGTGCTCGGCGGCGTCACCGTCCGGGCGGGCAGCGAGGTCGCGGTCAGCCAGCACACCCTGCACCGCGACCCGCGCTGGTTCCCCGAGCCGGACCGTTTCGACCCCGACCGGTGGACGCCCGGCCACACCGCCGAACTGCCGAAGGGCGCGTACATCCCGTTCGGGGCGGGTGCGCGGCTGTGCCCGGGACACGTCTTCGCGCCGACGGAGATCGGCATCGTCGCCGCCACGATCGGCGCACGGTGGCGGCTGGTTCCCGTGCCGGGCAAGAAAGTCCGCGCGCAGCTGAAGGCCACCATGCAGCCGAACCGGCTGCCGATGACCGTGGTGCCGCGGACCTGACGGTACCCGTTCGGCTACCGGTGTAGTGTTCCGGAGTTCCTCTCACCTGTCCGAGTTCAGAGGGAGTGCGGCGTGAAGCTGCCCGTCAGGGTGACGACGGCCCTGTTCGCCTGCGGTGTCCTGCTCGCTTCGCTGACCGCCGCGATGCCCGCCGAGGCCGCCGCGATCTCCTGCACCGACACGGACCTGCCGGTCAGCGGCCCCGGCCTGCCCCCGGTGGTGCCGGGCGCGCCGGCGACGATGCACGGCCGGCTGTGCCTGCCCGCCGGCGAGGCGCCGGACACCGTCCAGCTGCTCGTGCACGGCGGCACGTACAACAGCGCCTACTGGGACCTGCCGTACCAGCCCGACCGCTACTCCTACCAGCGCGACATGGCCGCGCACGGTTACGCGACCTTCGCCGCCGACCAGCTCGGCGCCGGGCGGAGCAGCCGTCCGCTGAGCCTGCCGCTGTCGGTCTGGGCGGCCGCCGAGTCGACGCACGAGGTGGTCGGCCACCTGCGCGCCGGGCACGTCGGCGGGGTGCGGTTCGCGAAGGTCGTCATCGTCGGGCACTCGGTCGGGTCCGGGGTCGTCGCCGTGGAGGCGTCGACCTACCACGACGTCGACGGCGTGGTCCTCACCGGCATCACGCACCTGCCCGCGCTGCCGGTGCTGGCGCTCGGCGCGGCCCTCGGGCTGCAGCCCGCACTGCTCGACGGTCAGCTGGGCCGCCTCGGCAGCGACCCGCTGTACTTCACGACGAAACCGGGTGCGCGGACCGGGCTGTTCTACGCGGCGGGCGATGCCGACCCGGCCGTGATCGCCGCCGACGAAGCGGCCAAGGACCAGGTTTCGGTGCCCGGCATGGGCACGGTGGCGCTGTTCGGGATCGTGCTGCCGGCCACGAAGGGAATCACCGCACCGGTTTTCCAGGTGGTGGGAGAAAAGGACGTTCTTTTCTGCGGACTGCTCGCGCTGCGTGACTGTTCGAACGCCGGAGCGCTGCGCGCGCAGGAAGCGCCGTACTACGCCGACCCGTCGAAACTGTCGATGTACGTTCTCCCGGGTGCCGGCCATTCCGTTGCGTTGCACGAAAACGCGGCCGCCTACCGTGACGCCACCCGGTCGTGGCTGCGGGACAGCCTGGCGATCGCTCCGCAGGGTTATCACTCGATTGGATGAATGCTGTTTCGTGCACCGGACGCAATTCCGCGCCAAGATATATCGGCTACCCGACCGGAGTGCTGACCGGACCCAGGACAGGCTGAGGTGACTGCTCCCCATCCCCGCGGTGACGACCCGCGGAAGAAGCCGTCCGCCGAACGTGCGGCGAGACGGCTCGGCACGGTGGCGCGCAAGTGGGGCTACCTGATCAGCACGACCGCGTACCTGCCGCACACGCCCGAGGAGATCGAGCGCGAGCTGGCGGTGCTGGCCGGCCGGTTGTTCGAAGCGGTGGCGAGTGACCCGCCGGAGCTCGAGGAGGCCGCGGCCGCGGGCGCGCGGCTCGTCGAGCTGCGCTGCGTCGGCGCGGACAGCCTGCGCCGCACCCTCGAGGTGCTGGGCAAGGCGCTGCTGCGCGAGCCGGAGCTGCGCCGGGTCGACGGGCTGGCCGAGCGGGTCGTGCTGGTGCTCGGCGCGCTCAGCTCGGGCTACGGCGAGACTTTGCGCGAAGACATCCAGAAGCGCCAGGAAGGCCTCAGCCGGGCGCTGCTGAAGGTCGAGCAGGAGACGCGGCAGAAGCAGGCCATCACGCGCGCGCAGTTCGAAGAGGTGTTCTCCGGCTCGGCCAGCGGCGTCGCGCTCACCGAGCTGGACGGCCGCGTGCTGCGCGCCAACGCGGCGCTCGCCAAGACACTCAACCGCACGCCTGCCGAGATCGCCTCGGTGACCCTGTTCGACCTGGTCCACCCGGAGGACGTCGAACAGCTGCGGGAGGCCTACGCGGAGCTGGTGGCCGGCCGGCTGCACCGGCTGCGCGCCGGACGCCGGCTGATCGGCAAGGACGGCGAGCCGATGTGGGCCACGTTCGCCGCGTCGGTGATCCGCGACGCGGTCGGCGCGCCCCGGCAGCTGATCACCATCGTCGACGACGACACCGAGGTGTCGCTGCTGCAGCGGCGCCTGTCCCACCAGGCCCTGCACGACGTGCTGACCGCGCTGCCGAACCGGCAGTTCTTCAGCACTCGCCTGGAGAACCTGCTGCGCGACGCCGACGCGTCGCTGGGTGTCACGCTCTTCCACCTCGACCTCGACGGCTTCTCGCAGATCACCGGCGGGCTCGGCCAGGACCTCGGCGACCGGGTGCTGCGCGCGGTCGCCGCGAAGCTGAAGGCCGCCTTCGAAGGAGAGAAGGCGCTCGTCGCGCGGCTCGGCGGCGACGAATTCGGCGTGCTGGTGCAGAACACCGCGGACACGCCGGGTGTGCTGGCGCTCGTCCGCCGGATCACCCACGAGCTCGCGGAGCCGGAGTACGTGGACGGGCACCGCGGGGTCGCGGTGTCGGCCAGCATCGGCGTCGTCCACCGGCCGCCCCGCGACATCACGCCGGCCGAGTTGCTGCGCGCGTCCGACCTGACGCTGCGCCGCGTGCAGCGGGCCGGGGCCCAGTGGGGCCTGTTCGACCGCGAGCTGGATCGCCGCGACCGCCACGACTTCGGCCTCGCGGCGGCGATGGCGGGTGCCTGGGAAAACGGCGAGCTCGAGGTCGGCTTCCGGCCGCTGGTGGCGGCGGTCGACGGCTCGGTCGTGGGCGTCGAGGCGCGGCTGCGCTGGAACCACCCCACCGAAGGTGTGCTGCCGCACGAGACGTGCGTGCGGCTGGCGGGGGAGACGGGACTGCCCTCGGGCACGTGGCTCCTGCGCACGGCGGTCGAACGGTTCGCGGCGGCCGAGGTCGCCGTGCCGCTGACCGTGGAGCTGACAGCCCACCAGGCCGCGGACGCGGAGCTGGTCGGCGAGATCCGCGGCGTGCTCGAGTCCACCGGCCTGGCGCCCGGCCGCTTGCGGCCCGGGTTCCCCTCGGCGACGCTGCTCGCCGACTCCGGCGACGCGGCCGACAACCTCAAGGTGCTGGCGGAAATCGGCGTGGACGCCGAAATCCACGGCTTCGGCGATGTCACCTCCCTCGTCGAGTTCCCGGCCCGGGCGGTCCGCGTGGCGGCGAACCTCGTGGCCCGCCGCGAGCACCCGCTGGTGGATCGTTCGCTGACGGCGCTGGTCGAAGCGGCGCACCTGGCCGGCGCGGAGGTCGCCGTGACCGGGATCGACAGCGCGGAGCAGGCGCAGTGGTGGCGTGAGCGGGGCGCGGACCGGTTGTCGGGGACGCTGTTCACCGAGGTGCCGGACGGCCTGCCCGCCTGCTGAACCCGCTCAGATCCGCACCAGCACCTCGTCGAGGGACTTGCGCCGCAGGTCCGGCACCACGCAGTCGTCGGCCGGGTAGCCGACCGGGATGACCGCGAAGGCCCGTTCGTTGCGGGGCCGGCCGAGCAGCTCGCCGAGGAACCGCATCGGCGACGGCGTGTGCGTCAACGCCGCCAGCCCGGCCACCTGCAACGCCGTCAGCAGCATGCCGACCGCGATGCCCACCGACTCGTCGACGTAGTAGTGCTTGTGCACGCCACCGCCGTCGTCGAGGGCGAACCGTTGCTGGAACACGACGATCAGGTACGGCGCGTCGGTCAGGTGGGGCTTCACCGCGTCCGTGCCCAGGGGTTGTAGCGCGTCGAGCCACTCGTCGCCGAGGCGGCCCTCGTAGGAAATCCGTTCCTCCGCTTCGGCGGCTTCCCGGATCTTCGCGCGTACCGCGGGATCGGTGACGAGGACGAACGTCCACGGCTGCTGGTGAGCGCCGCTGGGGGCCGTGGAGGCCACCGCGATCGCGTCGAGCACCGCGCGCTCGGGGACCGGGTCGGGGGAGAACATCCGGACCGAGCGCCGCGCTTCCATCCGCTGCCGCAGGGCGGCGGCCTCGGCGACGGCTTCGGCGGCGGGCACGCGGGCCGGCCGGTACGGGACGGGTCGATAGGTCATGGCCGGATTGTGGCGGGGAACACCGGTGCGCCATCAGGGCCGATCGTGCGATCCGCGAAACAGCCGCGTTCGCTGTACGGACAGTAAGGTCATCCTTCCCTCGATTTTTACGTCGAACAGACCAGAAGAACTAGGCTGTTCGGTCCTGTCGCGTGCAGTGACCTCCTCATTACCCTCCAGTAGATCAGTGGTGCCGATCACAGTCGCCGGAGGAGGCCCCATGGCGTCGCGCGTCCGAGGACCCGGCTCCGAAGACCGGCGCGAACTACGGCTCAGGCACATCGCCGGCTGCCTCTCCTGCACCCTCAAGTGCGGGTACTGCGGGCTGCCGGTGCGGCTCACCGGGCCGGGGGCACACCCCGGCTACGGCGTGGTCGAAGAAGTCACCGGGGAACTGGTGCTGCTGCACCGGTTCTGCCGCGGCGCGCTCGGGCGCTGCCGGACGCGGGGGTGCGTGCTGCGGCGCGCCCACCTCGGCCGCGCGACCGAGCAGTACGAAACCGGCCGCCGCCGTCCCGGGCGCTACCAGCGCCTCGGCGTCCGGCGGTCGCCCGACCTCGATCTGTACCGGAAACACTGGCGGGTCGCGAAGATGCGGTACGCGTGCCAGGCGTGCCGCTACTACACCGGCTCGCACTGAGCCGTTCCTTCAAGCACGTCACGGAGGACTCGTGCTCGTTCGCCTCATCCTCGGCCTGCTCATGACCGTCGTCGGCCTCGCCGTCGCCGGCAAGCGGGTGGCCTTCCTGTACCGGCTGATCAAGGCCGGCCAGCCCGACACCAAGCGGTCGGACGACCTCGGCGCCCGCGTGTTCGCGCAGGTGCGCGAGGTGTTCGGCCAGCGCAAGCTGCTGAAGTGGTCCGTGCCCGGCCTGGCGCACTTCTTCACGTTCTGGGGCTTCGTGATCCTCGCTTCGGTGTACCTCGAGGCGTACGGCGCGCTCTTCGACGAGAAGTTCGCGATCCCGTGGATCGGGCACTGGCCGGTGCTCGGCTTCCTGCAGGACTTCATCGCCGTCGCCGTGGCCGTCTCGCTTGGGGTGTTCACGGTGATCCGCATCCGCAACGCCCCCGCGCGCAAGGACCGCGCGTCGCGCTTCTACGGCTCCCACACGGGCGGCGCGTGGCTGATCCTCTTCATGATCTTCAACGTCGTCTGGACGATGTTCTTCTTCCGCGGCGCGTCCGCGGCGTCCGGCAACTTCCCGTACGACAACGGCGCGTACGTCTCCCTCGGCGTCGGGAACCTCCTCGAGCCGCTCGGCCATTCGACCACCGAGGTGCTCGAGACGATCGGCCTGATGCTGCACATCGGCGTCATGCTGGTGTTCCTCTCGATCGTGCTCTACTCCAAGCACCTGCACATCTTCGTGGCGCCGATCAACGTCTCGGCGAAGCGCCTGCCGGACGGGCTCGGGCCGCTGCTGCCGATGGAGTCCGGCGGCAAGCCGATCGACTTCGAGGACCCGGGCGAGGACGACACGTTCGGCCGCGGCAAGATCGGCGACTTCACGTGGAAGGGCATGCTCGACTTCGCCACGTGCACCGAGTGCGGCCGCTGCCAGTCGCAGTGCCCGGCGTGGAACACCGGGAAACCGTTGTCGCCCAAGCTCGTCATCATGAACCTGCGCGACAACCTCTTCGAGGAGGCGCCCTACATCCTCGCGGGCACCGAGCACGAGGGCGCGCGCCCGCTGGTCGGCCCCGAGGACGATGGCGGCGTCATCGACCCGGACGTGCTCTGGTCGTGCACCACCTGCGGCGCGTGCGTGGAGCAGTGCCCGGTGGACATCGAGCACGTCGACCACATCGTCGACATGCGCCGCTACCAGGTGATGGTCGAGTCGGCGTTCCCGACCGAGCTGGGCGGGCTGTTCAAGAACCTGGAGACCAAGGGCAACCCGTGGGGCCAGAACAACTCCGAGCGGCTGGCCTGGACGAAGGACCTGGACTTCGACGTCCCGGTGTTCGACGGCGAGCTCGCGGAGGACGTCGAATACGTCTACTGGGTCGGCTGCGCGGGCGCGTTCGACGACCAGGCCCGCAAGACGGTCCGCGCCACGGCGGAGCTGCTGCACATCGCCGGCGTGAAGTACGTGGTGCTCGGCAAGGAGGAGTCCTGCACGGGCGACCCGGCGCGGCGCGCGGGCAACGAGTTCCTCTTCCAGATGATGGCGCAGCAGACCGCCGAGACGCTCAACGCCGTGTTCGAGGGCCGCGAGCCGCGGCTGCGCAAGATCGTCACGACGTGCCCGCACTGCCTCAACACGCTGGGCCGCGAATATCCGGATCTGGACGGGCACTACGAAGTCGTCCACCACACGCAGCTGCTCAACCGGCTCGTGCGCGGTGGCCAGCTGACGCCGGTCAAGGCGGTCGAGGACGGCCCTCGCGTGACGTACCACGACCCGTGCTACCTGGGGCGCCACAACAAGGTCTACACGCCGCCGCGCGAGCTGGTGGGCGCGACGGGCGCGACGCTCGAGGAGATGCCCCGCCACGCGGACCGGGCCCTGTGCTGCGGCGCGGGCGGCGCGCGCATGTGGATGGAGGAGCAGATCGGCAAGCGCATCAACCTCGAGCGCGTGGACGAAGCGATCGCGACCGACGCGGAGACGATCGTGACGGGCTGCCCGTTCTGCCGGGTGATGCTGACCGATGGGCTGGTGCAGCGGCAGAGCGAGCAGAAGGCCGAGAACGTCGACGTCCGCGATGTGGCGCAGCTGCTGCTGGAGCGGGTGAAGGCGCCGGCGCCGAAACCCTGACGCTCACTGGTCGACGGCCTTGATCGTCGCGCAGAACCCTTCGATGGCGGCGAGGTCCTGCTCCGGGACCTCGTCGCCGGAGAAGTGCATGAGGTCGTTCCTGATCCGGCGCGCTTCCTTGAGCAGGTCGAGGAACGCCCCGTGGTCGAGCGGCCAGTCCAGCAGATCGAAGTGGTGCTGCTCCTCGAAGAGGCGCACGTAGTTGCCGAACGTCGGGTTCCCGTTCGCCCACTTGGGCGCGACGCGGTCGAGCAGGTCCTCGGGCAGGCTGCGCTTGGTCTGTCGGCGCAGCCGCAGCTCCGCCTCTTCGAGCAGGGAGAACGGGCGGGCCAGCGCGCCGAACTGGCGGGCGAGATCGTTGGCGGTCACGACCCCGATGAGCCTCCGGCGGTCTTCTCCGCGGACGAAGACGTAACCGTGCCGGTAGATCTCGTCGATCTGCGCGAACAGCTCGTCATCGAAGTCGATGACCCGGACCTGGGTGGTGGCGTCCCGCAACGTCGGCTCGGCGTTCGTCAAGCGGGCCCGGCCGATCGATTCCCAGCTGACCGCGCCGACGCAGAAGCCGTCCTCATCCGTCACCGCCAGCTGGGAGTAGTTCTTGGCCAGCATGAGCGTCACCGCGGTGGAGAGCGGCTTCCCGGCCGTGACGGCCACGATGGCGGGCTGGTCCGGCAGGACCGCCCGCACCATCCACTTGGCCGGCAGGTCGTCCAGCGCCTCGACCTCGGGTGGATCCGCTTCGGAGTCCGTCGTGCCCGGCTCGTCGGCGACCGGGACCAGTTCGACGACCGCGTCCATCCGGGACGTGGTGAAGGCCGGCTTGGTCGTGACGCCGTGCTCGGCCAGCTCGGATTGAACGGTCACCAGGGACGTCGCGGTGCGCCGCCGGTAGCCCCACAGGGACAGCAGGGCCCGGACGGTCAGCTTCACCGGTGCCGTGCCGGTCTCGACGGCTTCCCACAGGTCGGCCTGGGTGGCGTCGGGATCGAGGTTCGCCGCGGCGTGCCGCCAGCCCGGGTCCGACCGTGCGGCCGCGATTTCCCCGATCCGCCGGGCGGCCTCGTGGCGGCTCAGCCGACACACCGTGAGCAGGGAACCGAGGCTGCCGCGCAGGTCGGGGCCGAACTCGCCGGGGTCGACGTCGGTCCGGAGCCACCGGACCGGCCGTGCGTGCCGGCAGTCCGGCGTCGCGCCGGGGCGGAAGTGGTACGACCCGGTGACCTCCCCGATGGCGAACCGCCGGACGTTCTTGAGCGGCATGACGACGAGGTCGCCCTCGCTCATTTCCCGGTAGAAGCGCCACAGCTGCCCGGCCCAGTTCCCGACCACGTAGTCCGACCGCTGCGGGTAGCACTCCCGAAGCCCGGCCTTGAGCGCTTCCCGGGTGGCGAACCCGCCGAGAGCGGGGACGCCGCCCCAGCCGACGATCGCGAGACCTTCGGCGAGGGACTCCTGGTCGCGCTCGCCCTGCCTGCCCGCGCGGACTTGCCAAGCTGACTTCATCGTTCTCCCGGTTTCTGGGGCCGGATCGGCTTACGCACCCAGTCGGTCGAGGGAGGATGATCGTCGCCCGAAAGCCGCCCGGTTCACCCGTTCGGGGCGCATCTTTCCGCCGCGGCGCGGCTCTGTCCGGAGTCGGGACGTGGTGGGAGGGGCGATGGGGCAGCGGGGAACAGCGACGATCGAGACGCTCGGCGGCGCGGTCGCGCGACTGGAGGTGCGGCGGGGCTCGTGGCTGGTCGGGCGCGCCCCCGAGGCGGACCTGAAGCTGTATTCGGACCGGGTGAGCCCGCGGCACGCGTGGCTCCGGCGGGACGCGCGCGGCACCTGGGTGTCCGACGCGGGCTCGCGCGCCGGCACGCTCGTCAACGGCGAGGCGCTGGCCCCGAGGCAGGCGCGGCTGCTGCACGACGGCGACCGCGTGTCCTTCGGGCCGATCACCACCGTGTTTTCGGACGTCGGCGCGGCCGGCGAAGAGCGGCCGGTGTTCGAGGTCGTCCCCGCGGAGCGGACGGGTACCGTCGCGCTGGTGCTCGGGCCGGTCCTGGTCGTGACCGGCTTCGCGCTCGGGGCGGTGCGGGTGCTGCGGCACTTCGGCGCCGGGCCGGAGTTCGGTGCCGCCCTGCTGGCGGCGGGCCTGCTGGTGACGGTGCTCGGCGTCGTGCTCGCCCGCCGGCGGAAGGCGCGGCCACGCCGCTTCCGCTCGAGGTGATTCCGCGCGAACTCACCGCCTCTGGACAGGCGGTCCGTCGGGCGCCCCCGTCCGAAGGCGCCCAGCGGCCGCTGCCGTCCACAACCCGCGGGTTCCGGCGGAGTAAGCCGACCTGGCCGCCCCGGCACCGGCCGACGGGCGTGGTGCCCCGGTCAGACGTCTTGAATGAGTCATTCAGGACCTCCCAAGACCTGAATGACTCATTCAAGACGTTCGAATCCGGCCGCGGTGGAGGCTGGCCGAACCGCGACTTCGCGCAAGACCGCCGCCCGGGGGAGCCGTTCCCAGGGCGGATTTCGTTGCGCCGACCGGGTGGCCGTGGGGTGAATCGCGCGTGGCCACCGGTGAAAAACGTTCCGGACACCCTCCTATTCGGACGACTTCCCCCGCAGGTCGCGGCGAGGCCGGTGACCGTCCGGCTACTCCGCGTCAGACTCCCCGGTGCGTTTACAACGTTCCGGCAACCGCCTTGACAGGGCCTGTGGTACGTACCACTCTAACCCCAACATTGGTCTACACCATTTGGGGCGCCTGGCCACGGTGGCCGGGCATGGAAAGGACGGCATCGAGTGAAACGCTGGCTCAAGCTGGCGGCGGGCGCCGCCGCAGTCACCCTCGCGACCGCAGGCTGCGCGGGCTCCAGCGGCACCGACACGGCCGCTTCGTCGAGCGGTGCTCCCGCGCCGATCACCGGCGACGTCACGGTCTGGCTGATGACCGGCTCCGCGCCGGCCACGCTGACCGACGCGCTCAACAAGGAGTTCGAAGCCGCCCACCCGGGCGTCAAGGTCAAGTACGAAATCCAGCAGTGGGACGGCATCCAGCAGAAGCTGACCACCGCGCTCGCCGGCGGGACCCCGCCGGACGTCATCGAGATCGGCAACACGCAGACCGCGGCGTTCGCCTCGAACGAAGGCGTGCTGACCGACCTGACCGCCGACAAGGACAGCTTCAACGGCGCGCAGTGGCTGAAGGGGCTCGCGGACTCGGGCACCTACGAAGGCAAGGTCTACGGCGTCCCGTTCTACGCGGCGAACCGCGAGGTCATCTACCGCAAGGACATGTTCGAGCAGGCCGGCATCACCAAGACGCCGACGTCGAACGACGAGTGGATCGACGCGATCACCAAGCTGAAGACGAAGTTCGGCTCCGACCCGGACTTCCAGGCCCTCTACATGCCGGGTCAGAACTGGTACTCGCTGCTGTCGTTCATCTGGGACAACGGTGGTGACATCGCCCAGCCCGACGGCAAGAAGTTCAAGGCGACGCTGGACAGCGCCGGCGCGAAGGCGGGCCTCGAGTTCTACAAGAAGCTCGTCGACACCTCCGGCACCAAGGCGCCGAAGGACGCCGACGAGGCCAAGCCGCAGCAGGCGACCGTCTACGGCGGCGGCAAGGTGGCCATGATGATCGGTCTCCCGTGGGAGCTGCCGACGGCCGCCAAGACGGACCCGAGCCTGACCGCCAAGACCGGCGCGTTCGCGATCCCGAGCAAGACCGCCGGCCAGACCGCCCCGGTCTTCCTGGGCGGCTCCAACCTGGCGATCCCGGCCAACAGCAAGAACGTGGCCGCCGCCAAGGAGTACATCAAGCTGCTCTCCAGCCCGAAGTACCAGAGCCAGCTCGCCGCCGCCGGCGTCGTGCCCGGCACGTCGACCGACCTCACCGGCCTGGACAAGGACCCGCTGGGCAGCGTGATGGCGAAGGCCTCCACCAACGGCAAGGCCGTGCCGGCCAGCCCGCAGTGGGGTGACGTGGAGTCCGGCCAGAACCCGGTCAAGGACATGCTGACCGCGTACCTGACCGGCAAGAAGACGCTCGACCAGGCGACCGCCGACGCCAACGCAGCGCTGAACAAGCTCATCGGCGGATGACAGCGACCGCCAATGTGACGATGCCGGCGGGGGCGACCCCGCCGGCATCGCCGCGCGACACGCGGGCCAAGAAGCGCAGGCGGGGCCGGTTCGGCGACCGGGTGCTCCCGTACCTGCTGCTGCTTCCCGCGCTCGCCGCGATCCTGGTCCTGCTCGCCTGGCCGCTGGTCCAGGTGCTCGCGATCAGCTTCCGCAAGCTCGACATCGGCCAGCTGGTCTCCGGCAAGACCGTCTGGATCGGGTTCGACAACTACACGAACACGCTCTCGGACCCGGAGTTCTGGACGGTCACCTTCCGGACCCTGGTCTTCACCGCCGCCATCGTGGCCGCCACCATCCTCGGCGGCCTGCTGCTGGCGGTGCTCATGCGCCACCTCGGCCCGGTCGTGCGGATCATCGTGCAGGTCACGCTGGTCCTGGCGTGGGCGACGCCGGTGATCGCGACGACCACGGTGTTCCAGTGGATCTTCGACGAGCAGTACGGGATCCTCAACAAGACCCTCGACCGCCTCGGCTTCCACGGCTTCATCGGCTTCTCGTGGTTCTCCAGCGGCGCCAGCACGCTGTCGGTGATCGGGCTGCTCATCGTGTGGCAGGCCGTGCCGTTCGTGACGTTCTCGCTGTACGCGGGCATCATCGGCGTCTCGCGCGAGCAGTACGAGGCCGCCGGCATCGACGGCGCCAGCGCGTGGCAGACGTTCCGCGCGGTCACCTGGCCCGCGATCAAGCCGATCACCACCATGGTCACCTTCCTGTCCGTGCTGTGGGACTTCAACGCGTTCGCCCAGATCTGGGCGATCCGCGAAGGCGGCCCCGACGGCGGAAGCACCACCCTGGCCGTCGTGCTCTACCTCAAGGGCATCGCGGGCAACCACTTCGGCGCGGCGGCCGCGATCGCGACGCTGATGCTGATCGTGCTCGCGCTCATCACGGGCCGGTACATCCAGCTGCTCACCCGGACCCGGGAAGGTGATCTGTCGTGAAGAAGTCGCTCTCGCAGCGGATCGTGCTCTCGGTGGTCGGCGTGCTCGTGGCACTGGCGATCGTCTTCCCGACGTACTGGATGTTCGTCACGTCGCTGCGGACGCCCGGCGAGATCCTCTCGCCGAAGTACGACCTGATCCCGACGTCCTTCTCGTTCGGCAACTTCGCCACGGCGCTGGGCAAGGACAACTTCCCGACGTACCTGCTCAACAGCCTGATCGTCACGGTCGGCTCGGTGCTGTGCGCGCTGGTCGCCGGGACCCTGGCGGCGATCCCGCTGTCGCGGCTGCGCTTCACCGGCCGCAAGGGCTTCCTGGTGCTGGTCATGGTGGCGCAGCTGGCGCCGGTGTCGGCGCTGTTCATCCCGCTGTTCCTGCTGATGCGGGACGCGGGGCTGCTCAACACGCTGCCGTCGCTGCTGCTGATCTACTTCGCCACCACGCTGCCGTTCACGGTCTGGATGCTCTACGGCTTCGTCAACGGGATCCCGTACGAGCTGGAAGAAGCCGCGATGATCGACGGCTGCAGCCAGACCGGCGCGTTCCGCCGGGTGACGCTGCCGCTGCTCGGCCCGGGCCTGGTCACCACGTCGGTGTTCAGCTTCATCACCGCGTGGAACGAGTACCTGTTCGCCCTGGTGTTCATCCGGGACAAGCCGAAGGAGACGCTGCCGGTGTGGCTGGCGTCCTTCCGCACGGCGTTCGCCACCGACTGGGGTGGCGTCATGGCCGCGTCGGTCATCTACGCGATCCCGGCGCTGGTGTTCTTCCTGCTCGTGCAACGCAAGCTCGTGTCCGGCGCGACCGCCGGCGCCGTGAAGGGGTAGCCGTTGTCTTCGGATGTGGCAAAGCTCGCCGAGGCAGTCCTCCTGCCCGGGTTCGCCGGGACCACCGCGCCGGACTGGCTGCGCCGCCGGATCGCCGGCGGCCTGGGCGGGGTGGTGCTGTTCGGCCGCAACGTCGTCGACGACGAGCAGGTCGCCGCGCTCACCGCCCAGCTGCGGGGCGAGCGGGACGGCGTCGTGGTCGGGATCGACGAAGAGGGTGGCGACGTCACCCGCCTCGACGTCAACACCGGGTCGTTCGTGCCGGGCCCGCTGGCGCTCGGCGCGGCCGACGACCCGGAGCTGACCACGGCGGTCGCCGCCGCGCTCGGCGAGCGGCTGGCTGCGTGCGGGGTGACGCTGAACCTCGCGCCGTGCGCGGACCTGACCCTGGCAGCCGAGGACCCGATCATCGGCGTCCGGGCGTTCGGATCCGACCCGGCGAAGGCGTCGCCGCACGTCGCGGCCTACGTGACCGGCCTGCAGAAGTACGGTGTCGCGGCGTGCGCGAAGCACTTCCCGGGCCACGGCGCGGCGACCGAGGACTCGCACGTCGCGCTGCCGGTGCTGCCGCGGACCGTCGAAGAGCTGCGGGAGATCGAGCTGGTCCCGTTCGCCGCGGCGATCCGGGCCGGGGTGCGGTCGGTGATGTCGGGCCACCTGGTCGTGCGGGCCTGGGGCGACGAGCCGGCGACGCTCAACCGGACAGCTCTCACCGACGTCCTGCGCGGCGAGCTCGGCTTCACCGGCGCGGTGATCACCGACGCCCTGGAGATGGGTGCGGTTTCGGGCGCGTACGGCAAGCACGACGGCCTCGGCCGCTCGGCCGTGCGGGCCCTGGCCGCGGGCGCGGACGCGCTCTGCCTCGGGGGCGCGGCGTTCGAGGCCGAGCACCTGGACGCGTGCGTCGCGGCGATCGTGGCCGCGGTCGCGGCGGGGGAGCTGCCCCTGGAGCGGCTGGCGGAGGCTGCGTCGCGGACGGCGGCGCTGGGCACCGACCCGGCGCCGGCTTCGGTGGGCCCGGTGGACCGGCGGCTCGGCCTGGAGGCGGCCCGCAAGGCGCTTCGGGTGCAGGGCGAGCCGCGGTTGGACGGGCCGCCGCTGGTCGTCGACGTCCAGACCGAGCCGACCATCGCGGCCGGCCCGATGCCGTGGGGCCTCGGCGCGCACCTGGCCGAGCTGGTGCCGGGCACGCGGACGCTCACCGCGACACCCGGCGACGCCGACGCGGTCCTCGAAGCGGCCCGGGACTTCCGCAGTGTCGTCGTGGTGACCCGGGAGGCGCACCGGCACCCGCGGGTGCGCGAGCTGCTCAGCGCGCTGTCCACTGTGGACTACATCCGGGTGGAGACCGGCGTGCCGGGCCCCGCGGACGGCGACGGCCCGCGAATCGACACGTTCAGCGGCTCCTACGTCAGCCTGCGCGCGGCGGCCGAGTACCTGGCCTGAGTTCCCCGTGGTGAAGCCCCGCCGGTGTTCCGGCGGGGCTTCGTCCTTTTCGCCGCATCTTCACAGCGCGTTCGCGCGTTTGTACGGGCCTTGTACCGGCGGTCGCCATGCTGTCCCCACAACGAATCCCGGAGGGACGGACAAATGAGAATTCGGATCGGGAAGCGGGCGGCCGGCGTGGCCGGCATCGCCGTGGCGATCGTGCTCGCCGGCGCCACCCCGGCCCTGGCGGCCACCGGCACGGTGCACACCGACTCGGGCGCGCCGCTGACCGTGCGCTCGGCCCCGAGCACCGGCGCGAGCTCGGCCGGCACGGTCGCCGACGGCGCCGCCGTGGACATCGACTGCCAGACCACCGGCGAGACGGTCACCGGCAAGTACGGCACCAGCAACATTTGGGACCACGTGCCGGGCGGCTACATCACCGACACCTACGTCTACACCGGTTCCGACGGCCGGATCGCGCCGGACTGCACCGACGTGCCGACCCCGCCGGCCGCGACCTGCAGCACCTCCGGGCTGGGCGACCTGAACACCTGCGCCCAGGCGGTCACCAAGGCGAAGTCGCGGGTCCACACGAACTACGACTCGTCCTACGACGGCTGGTGCGACCGCATCAACGCCCAGAACTACGGCTTCTCCGCGAGCGGCTCGACCACGGCGTACGTGCACTGGACGCAGATTCCCAGCGCGTACAAGCACCCGAACAGCACGGACGTCCCGGCGGGCGGGCTGGCGTTCTTCTCCAACGGCGGCGCGGGCCACACGATGATCTCCATCGGCGGCGGCAAGTTCCTGTCGAACGACATCAATGGCGCGGGCACGTACACCGAGACGACGATCGCGCAGATCAAGAGCAAGTGGGGCCAGACCTACCTCGGCTGGTCGCAGCCGTGGTTCAAGGTGAACCACTGACGCATCACCGACGCGGCTCTCGCCGGCCCTGGGGGTGGGCGAGAACCGCGCCGGTCGGAGACCACTTCGCCGAGCGGTGGATCCCGCTCGGCGAGCCGAGAGGGATGTCTCTCTTCGGCTGCGCGGGGACTCCCGAGTGGCAGGGCCAAGCCCCGCCACTCCGGCGGGACCGGCAGCGATCCCCGGCTCGGCGGCCACAGCGTCACCGCGGCCCCGGCCACCATCCCCGGCCGGGGCGAGCGAGCCGGCCCCCTGCCCACCTCCCCCGGGCAGGGGGCCTTCGCGCGTGCCCTGGCCTTGACCGCACTGGGGCTCGCCGCGGGTGGGCCGCTGCAGTGAATGACTCATTCCTGGCGCCGGACGCCAGGAATGAGTCATTCACTGCGTTCGGAGGCCTCGCGCTTCACGTGGTGCAGTACGAAAATCCCGCCCACCGCCGGGCGGTCCGACCGTTCGTGGTCGGTTGCCACGTACTCGTCCAGCACCGCCAGGATCCGCCGGTCCAGCTCCTCGATCTCGTCGGGGGACAGGTGCAGCAGGAACTTCTCGTGCACCGCCACCGACTCCGGTCCCGCCGCTTGGATCTCCTCCTGGAAGATCTCGATCGGCGCGAACCGCGTCTCGGCGTCGGCTTCGGCCAGGGGACCGTCCAACCACCACGTCTCGTTGTTCGACTTGTACGGCTTCTCCAGCGCGCCGCTCGCTCCCGTGCGGACCGGCGCCTGCTCCAGCAACCCCGCCGACACCAGCTGGCGGACGTGGTGCAGGACCGTGCCGGGGTCGCGGCCGAGGCGGTCGGCCAGCTGCTTGTTCGTCAGCTCCTCGACCAGGCACATCCGCATGATGCGCAGCCGCAGCGGGTGGCCGAGGGCCTTGGCCTCCTCCGGCGTCGCCGGGCGCCGGCGGCGGGGTTCCGTCATGAGCGGAGCGTAGTCCATCGATGGAATCGGGTCACATCGATGGAGAAAAGCCCATCGATGTGCGATCCTCCACCAATGAACTCCGTGTTCTGGCGGTTGTGGTCCGCCGCCGGCCTGTCCAGCCTCGCCGACGGCGTCCTCAAGGTCGCGTTGCCGCTGGTCGCGGTCGGCTACACCCGGGAGCCCGCCCTCATCGCCGGGCTCGCCTTCGCCTTCAGCGTGCCGTGGCTGCTGTTCGCGCTGCCCGCCGGCGCGCTGGTCGACCGGCTCGACCGCCGACGCGCGATGCTCGTCGCCAACCTCGTGCGCGGCGCGCTGCTCGCCGGCGTCACGCTGCTGACCGTGTTCGGCGGGGGATCGATCTGGGTGCTGTACGTCGCCGCCGTGGGCGTCGGGTGTGCCGAGACGATCTACGACACCGCCGCGCAGTCGATCGTTCCGCAGGTCGTCGGGCGGGAGCAGCTGGCCCGCGCCAACGGCCGCATGTTCGCCGCCGAGCAGACGGCCAACGAGTTCGCCGGCCCGCCCCTCGCCGGCGTGCTGGCCGCGGCCGGGGTCGTCGCCGCGCTCGGCACGCCGGTGGCGCTGTGGGCCGTCGCGGTCGCGGCGCTGCTGCTCGTGCGCGGCGAGTACCGGATCCCGCGCGAGAAGCACACCACCCTGCGTGCGGACATCGCCGAAGGCGTGCGTTTCCTGCTGCGCCATAGGGTGTTGCGGACGTTCTCGGCCATGGTCGGCACGTTCAACTTCGCCACCGGCGCGACCTTCGCCGTCGTGGTCCTCTACGCGGTGGGCCCGGGTTCGCCGATGGGCCTGTCCGCACCGGCCTTCGGGCTGCTGATGGCCACGAGCGCCGCGGGCGGGCTGGCCGGGTCGCTGGTCGCCGAGGTGGTGGAACGCCGGTTGGGCCGCGTCCGCACGCTCTGGATCTCCTGGCTCACCGGCGGGCTTTCGGTCGGCACGCTCGCGGTGACCGCGAACCCGTACGCCGTCGCGGGTGGCTTCTTCGTCGGCGGCGCGGGCGTCATGGTGTCCAACGTCGTCATGGTCTCGCTGCGCCAGCGGCTCACCCCGGACGGGTTGCTGGGCCGGCTCAACAGCAGCTACCGGCTCGTGGCGTGGGGGACCAAGTCCCTCGGGGCGCTCGCGGGAGGCGTGATCGCGCAGGCTTTCGGGCTGCACGCGGTGTTCGTGCTCATGGCGGTGCCGGCCTTCGCCGTGCTCGCGGGCCTGCTCGTCATCACCGAAGACGCGCTCGCCGCCGCCGAGCGGGATCAGAGCGGGTGGGTCTCCGCGTAGGCCGCCCAGACCTTCTTCGGCACGCACATCCGCCAGGCGTCCAGGACGAGCTCGCGCATCTCGTCCGCGTCGATCGCCGCGAGGCGGCAGCGCACCCACTGGTAGCGCAGATCCGACGGCTCGGGCATGAGGAACTTCTCCGGTTCGCCCGCGACCAGCGCTTCCCGCTGGTCGCGGGGAAAACCGAAGCCCATCTCGGTCTCGTCCCGCGAGAGCGCGACGAACACGATCTGCCCGACGCGGAATTTGGCCCGGTCGCGCACGACCGCCTCGTAGGCGCGGGGGAGCGTCAAGGCGAACGCGCGGACCTCGTCACCGGTGACCATGCCGGTCATTCAACCGCAGGAACCGGCGGCGCGGGGTGCTCCGCGCCGCCGATTCCCGGGAGTGTCACGCCCGGCAGGTCTTACCGCGGTTCACGCAGTTGACGAGCCCGCTCATGATCCGCTGCGACATCACGTTGGCGAAGTCGTCGTGGTCGGAACCCGGGTTGTGCTTCTCCTGCGGGAAAGCGTCCACTTTGTACTGCTTCTTGACCTGGATGTCGTGCGGAATGTCGTAGGTCAGCGAGATCTGCAGCTGCGGGACGGCCTTGAACCCCTTGGCGCACCGGCCGAACTGGTCCGGGAACACGATGTGCGTGCGGTGGTTCGCGCTGTCGGTGTTCTGCCCGTCCCAGCAGCTCGGGAACGTGTGGATCCGCTTGACCTTGCTGTTCTGCGGGCAGATCGGGTACTTGTCCGTGACGCGGTTCTCGAACCCGCTGCACGTCCAGCTCGCGCGGGCGTTGGCCGGCCCGTTGGTCGACACCTTCGCGTCGCCGTAGAGCACGCGCAGGAACTTCGGCATCGCCACGACCTTGCCGGCCGGGCTGCCGCGGAAGGTGATCTGCACCTTCTGCGGGCGCAGGATCTCGCCGTCGTTGCCCGGCAGCTCGTTGTTCTCGTCCTGCCCGGGGAGCGCGCCGCCCGCGGTGCTGCTCGGCGGCGGGGTGGGCGTCCCGGTGTCCTTGCCCGGCTTCGGCGCGCACGGCGCGAGGCCGCCGAGGTCCTTCGGTTTCGGCGCGAACCGGGCGATGATGGTGGCGATCCGCTCGAGGATCGCGGCGCGCCGGTCCTTCAGCGGGCCGAGGATGGCGTTCTGCACGAAGTTCGCGCCGCCTTGGCCCTGCGTCTGCGCGACGCGCTTGTTGGCCTCGTCGGTCTGCGTGTCGAGCTGGTCGAGGTTGTCGCCGACCTCGGCCATAGCCGGGTCGGGGACGTCGGTGAGCTTGCTGGCGACGTCCGGGCACGCGACCTGGACGGTCTTGGCCTCCTGGTCGGCCTGCGCCCGTTCGTTGTCTGGCGCCTTGGCGGGCTCGTTCTTCTCTTCCTCGCCGGTGTCGATGCGCACGACGGGCCAGAAGTAGGCGGACTTGTCGCCGTTGCGGCACGTGGTGCCGGCCTTGACGAGGCTCTTGTTGTTCGAGTCGGCGTTCGTCGAGAGGTTGCCGACGTAGTCGTGCAGGTGCTGCGCGCCGTTGCGGACGCCGGGCTGCGCGATGAAGTTGTCGGGGTTGAAGTGGCCGTTCTCGTTGCGGCCGCAGTCGACGGTGAACGTGCCGGTCGACGCGCCGTAGACCGGGCGCGGGTCGAACTGGTTCGGCTGAACCGTGAGGATGTCGACGAAGAACGCGGGGTTGGCCTCGTCGGCGCTCGCCTCACCGGTGTTGCCGGTGGTCGTCGCGACGACGATACCGCCGACCGCGACCGCGAGGGCGAGGCCGCCGGTCGCGATCTTCGTTCTGCGGGAAATGCGATGGCGCCCTTGGGTGCGGGACATGGGTGGATCCTCCGGGGTGTCGGGCTGGCGGGAATGCGCGACACTGGCGGCACGAGCCCAGGCTCGTGCTCACCAGACTGAGACATTCGAAAGCAGCGTCGGCGGGACGGACGATTCCCGGCCGGCCACTGACCCGACATCAGTGGGTGCGCCGCCACCTGCCCGTGGCCGCGCCGTCAACCGGCTGGTTATCGTTCCGTGATGGAAGCTACACCGGGGTTTGACACCGGGCAAGAAGAAATTATCGGCAATTACCAACCGTCAGGCCGGGGTTCCGTTTCCGTAGTCGCGAGTGCTCGCGAAAAGGCGCCGGAAATAGCGGAAGAATGGCGTACGCGAAAAACGCGGGCGCGACGGCCCGCACCTGGATCACGCTGGGTTGCCGCGCGTGTCCCTCTCCGGCGTACTCGGGTGTGCGCCCATCCTGGGCCGCTGACCGGGGCGTTGTCCAGCTTCGGCGGGTGTGGCGAAAAACTTTGAACCGACCTGAACCCGCATCCGTATACCAGAGTGAGGCCTTCCGAATGCCCGCCGGTCGAATACCCGCCGACGCGGGAGAATCCGTGCCCGTGACCGCCGCCCCGAAAAGCCATGAACGACTCATTCACCTCGTCCGGCGCGGTGAACGACCCGTTCATGACATCCGGGTCAGCGCAGCGCGGCCGGGACCGCCGGAATCGCGGACAGAGCCGAGCCCAGGCGGTGGCCCACCGCGAGCCCGATCTGATCGCGCAGCTCGGCCAGCTTCACCACGTCGAGGCCCGTCGCGATGCCTTCACGGTGGAAGAAGTCGACCAAGTCGTCCGTCGCCACGTTGCCGGACGCGCCCGGCGCGAACGGGCAGCCGCCGAGGCCGCCCAGGGCCGCGTCGAACCGGCGGATGCCCAGGCCCAGCCCTTCCCACGCGTTCGCCAGTGCCAGCCCGTACGTGTTGTGCAGGTGCAGGCCGAGCGGGACGTCCGGCAGCTCGTCGCGGACCGCCGACACGACCGTGCGCAACTGGCTCGGCCGAGCCGCGCCGATCGTGTCGGCGAGGTGGACCACGCGGGCGCCCAGCCGGCCCAGCCGCGCGGCGACGTCGGCGGTGCGGTCCGGGTCCGTGTCGCCGTCGAACGGGCAGACGAACGCCGTCGCCACCGAAGCTTCGATGGCCACTCCCGCCTCCGTGAGCAGCGAAGCGCACCCGGCCAGCCGGTCGAGCGCCGCGGCCGTCGGCACGCCCGCGTTGGCGACGCTGTGCCCGTCGCTCGCGGACACGACCAGCCGCACCGTCCGGGCGCCCGCGTCGATCGCCTGCCGCGCCCCGCGTTCGGTGAACACCAGCGTGTGCAGCGCCGCCGGCGCGTCCAGCAGCGTCTTCAGCACCTCGCCGGTGCCGGCCATCTGCGGCACCCGGCGCGCGGAGACGAACGACCCGACTTCGAGGGATCGCACGCCCGCGTCGATGAGGCCGCGCGCGAGCCGGACCTTTTCGTGCGTCGGCAGGGTGACGGCCTCGTCCTGCAGGCCGTCGCGCAGCACGACCTCGGTGAGGAGCACTTCGGTCATGGTCAGATCACTCCGTTCTCGCGGAGGCGGGCGACCGCCTCGCCGGTGACGCCGAGCTCGGCGAGCACGGCCTCGGTGTGTTCGCCGAGCTCCGGCCCGAGCGCGCGGGTGCGGCCGGGGCGCTCGGTCAGCGTCGGCACGATGCCGGGGAACGTGACTTCGCCGTCGTGGCCGGGTACGCGGTGCCGCTCGTGCATGCCGCGGGCCTCGAAGTGCGGGTCCTTCGCGATGTCCGCGGCGGTCAGGATCGGTCCACACGGGACGGACGCCCCGCGCAGCACGGCTTCGGCGGCTTCCTGGGTGAGCGTCGCGGTCCACGCGCCGATCGCGTCGTCGAGCAGCCCGGCGTGCTCGACCCGGCCGGCGTTGTCCGCGAGCCGCGGGTCGCCGGCGAGGTCGTCGCGCCCGATGGCGCGCATGAGCCGGCGGAAGATCGCGTCACCGTTGCCGCTGACCACGATGTACTTGCCGTCGGCGCAGCGGTAGGTGTTGGACGGCGCGACCCCGGGCAGCGCGGAGCCGGCCGGGGCGCGCTCGACGCCGGACACCTCGAAGTCCGGGAGCAGCGACTCCATCAGCGAATAGACGGCTTCGTACAGCGCGACGTCGACGACTTCACCCGGGGTGGCGCCCGGCTCGCGGTCGCGCCGAAGCAGGCCCATCAGCGCGCCGATCACCGCGTAGAGCCCGGCGACGGAGTCGGCGAGGCTGACCCCGACGCGCGTGGGCGGCCGGTCGGGGTAGCCGGTGAGCGCGCGCAGGCCGCCGATCGCCTCGGCGACGCCGCCGAAGCCCGGCCGGTCGCGGTACGGGCCGGTCTGGCCGTACCCGGAGACGCGGACGACGACCAGCCGCGGGTTGAGCGCGCGCAGCTCGCCGGGGCCGAGACCCCAGCGTTCGAGGGTGCCGGGGCGGAAGTTCTCCAGGAGGACGTCGCTGCGGGCGGCGAGCGCGCGGACGAGCTCCTGGCCTTCGGGGCGGCGCAGGTCGACGGTCACCGAGCGCTTGTTGCGGCCGAGCGTGCGGAACAGCAGTGATGTGTCGCCGTCGTGCAGCCGCCAGCGCCGGAGCTCGTCCCCGGTGCCCGGGCGTTCGACCTTGACGACGTCGGCGCCGAAGTCGGCCAGGAGCCGGCCCGCGGTCGGCGCGGCGATGAAGTTCCCCAGTTCGACCACCCGGATGCCCGCCAGGGGCCCGGTTTGCTGACTCATGCCCGACTCCAAACCACGATGTGAGTTGTATACCCAGAATACGGGTGAGTGTCGCGGAGTCAACGGCGTCGAGCGTGGATAGACTGTGCGGCACACCACGGGCACGGGGCGGGGCGATGGCAGAGGAAGAACGCAGCGGCACGACGCCGGTGCTCGTACTGCGCAAGTTCAAGCAGATCCTCGAGTCGTTCACGATCGACGACCCCGAGCTCACGCTGCAGCAGATCACCCGCTCGACCGGGCTGCCGGCGAGCACGTGCCAGCGGCTGGTGCACAACCTGGTGCGCGAAGGCTTCCTTGACCGCTACGACGACACCTACCGCGTCGGGCTCGGCCTGGTCCGCTGGGCGGCGCCGGGCACATTCGGCCTCGACCTGGTCCGGCTGACCCGGCCGGTGCTGCAGCAGCTGCGGGACGAAACGGGCGAGACGGCCTGCCTGTACGTCCGCGACGGCGCGTACCGGACGGTGATTTCGCTGGCGGAGTCCCGGCACCCGGTGGTGCGGCTGTTCGTGGTCGGCATGGTGATGCCGCTGCACGCGGGCTCGGCCGGGAAGGTGTTCCTGGCCTGGGACAAGCTGGCGGTCAAGGACGCGATCGGCCACGGCCTGGCCCGGTTCACCCCGCGCACGACGGTCGACATCGACCTGCTCACCGAGCAGCTCGGCCAAATCCGCGAGGCGGGGTACGCGGTCAGCTTCGAGGAGCGAGACCTCGGCGCGGCGTCGCTGAGTGCTCCGGTGTTCGGCCTGAACGGCGAGGTCAGCGCGGCGATCGGGATCGGCGCGCCGACCCAGCGCATGACGCCGGCGGACGTGCCGCGGCTGGCGCCGATCGTGGTCGAAGCGAGCCGGCGCGCCTCGGAGCGGCTCGGGTACCGGCCGGGTGTCGAGCAGGTCGCCGGGCTCTGAGTCTCGCGGGCGCCTCGTCGTGCCCGGTTCGTCCCGGCCTGCGGCTCGTTGCCCGTTAACGGATCCTGGGTGTGTCCCGCGTGTCCTTGACTCTGCGCCATCGCCGTCACATTATGGGTCGGCCAACCACATGGTGGAGAAGTCAAAGGAGACGACGGATGGCGAACATCCCCGACGCCGCCGTGCCGGACACCGGCACGATCGCGGGCCGGCTCGACCGGCTGCCCATCACCCGCACGCACCGCCGGGCCACCGTCGCCGTCGGGCTCGGCCTGTTCTTCGACTTCTACGAGGTCTTCCTCACCGGCGTGCTCAGCTCGGTGCTCGTCGAGGAGTTCTCCCTCACGAAGGCGGAGCTGCCGCCGCTGCTGGCGTCGACGTTCGTCGGCATGTTCTTCGGCGCCCTGCTGCTCGGCCGGCTCGCCGACCGGTTCGGCCGCCGCGGCGCGTTCCTGCTGAACCTCGGGCTCTACTCGCTCTTCTCGCTGCTCGGCGCGTTCAGCGGCAGCGCGCTGATGCTGCTGGTGACGCGGTTCTTCGCGGGCATCGGGCTGGGCGCGGAGCCGCCGCTGGCCGACACCTACCTCACCGACCTGCTCCCGGCGCGCAAGCGCGGCCGGTTCATCGCCTGGGCGTACACGCTCGCGTTCTGCGGCTTCCCGGTCGTCGGCTTCCTCGCCCGCGGCCTGACCGAACACGAGATCCTCGGCATCGCCGGCTGGCGCTGGCTGTTCGTGATCGGCGCGCTCGGCGCGGGCGCGGTGTTCCTGCTGCGGCGCGGCCTGCCCGAGTCGCCGCGGTGGCTGGAGTCCGTCGGCCGCACCGACGAGGCCGAGCACCTGGTGGCCGGGCTCGAAGCCGAGGCACGCGGCGGCGTCAATGAGAATCCCGCCCCGCCGCGCGGCACCACCCGCAGGCGCGCCGCCGCGCCGGTGCGGGAACTGTTCGGCCCTGCGCTGCGCCGCCGCACCTGGATGATGGTCGTGTTCCAGATCCTGCAGACGCTCGGCTACTACGGCTTCGGCACGCTGGTGCCGCTCGTGCTGGCCGCCAAGGGGTACGCGCTTTCGCAGTCGCTGCTGTTCGCCGCGCTGACCTACCTCGGTTACCCGGTCGGCTCGGCGTTGTCGCTGCCGCTCGTGGAACGCTTCGAGCGCAAGTACCTCGTGGTCGCCTCGGTGCTGGCGATGGCGGTGTTCGGCATCGCGTTCGGCTACTCGGGTTCGATGGCGCTGATCCTCGTGTTCGGCTTCCTCTACACCGCGACCAGCAACGTGTTTTCGAACGCCTACCACATCTACCAGGCCGAAATCTTCCCGACGGCGTTGCGCTCGACGGCGTCGAGCGGCACCTATTCGCTTTCGCGGCTGGCGAGCGGCGCGATGCCGTTCGTGCTGGTGCCGCTGCTGAACTCGAGCGGCCCGACGGCGCTGTTCCTGGTCGTGGCCGGAGCGCTGGTGGTGGTGGCGGTGGACATCGCGGTGCTCGGCCCGCGCACGACCGGCCGCCGCCTGGAGAGCGTCAACGACGAGGCCGCGCCGCCGCTTCGATGACCGCGACGGCCTCGCCGACCGGCAACCGGGCGGTGTCGACGACGAGGCGGTCGCGGGTCCACGGCTCGTACTCCCGGCTCACGATCTGCTGCCACGTCGGCGGCACGAGATCCCGGATGCCGACGTCGCGCGTTTCCGCGCGGCGCCGGTGTTCGGCGGGGTCCGAGCAGACGATTTCGGTTTCGAGCACCCGCGCGCCGTGGCCGAGACCGGTGTCCCGCCAGGCATCGCGGGTGACGGCCAGCGGGTTGACGCACTCGGCGATCACGCTGACCCCGGTCCGCAGCAGATCGGCGGCGACCTCCCGCGCGACGACGTAGCCGACGGGCCCGAGCGGCTGTACCAGCGGAGTGGCGCGGACGATGGCCTGTTCGACGGTGTCGACCCGCAGGAAGGAGAACCCGGTGCGCCGGGCCAGTTCCGTGGCGACGGTGGTCTTCCCGGTGGCGGGCAGCCCGCCGACGACGATCAGCAGCGGAGGCACGGCCGCATGATCGCACGCCGCGGCGGCGGAGAGACGGCGCGGCCGCGCGGCCCCGGCTGGGGGCCGGCGGCGGATCGGTTGTGCCCGACAGATCAAGCCGGTCGTGGCCGGTGCGGGATGTCACGCGGTCCGGGGGGAGCGAAAGCGGTCGCAGCCGGACCGGTGGCGGTGCGGCGCATGGCTGGTGCGGGCGGCGGATCGGTGGCCGGTGGAGCGAACCGGGTCGCGGCGGGCACGGGATGCCGCGCGGCCGGGAACGCCGCATCGGAAGAGGCCAAGTCCCTCGATGCGGCTGCCTCGTCAGGAGGCCGCCCGCTTCTGGGCCACCAAGCCGCGCCGCAGGGTGGTCAGTGCCCGGTGCTGGGCGACGCGGACCGCTCCCGCGCTGCCCAGCCCCACCGCCGCCGCCGTCTCCTCGGCCGAAAGGCCCAAGATGATGCGCAGCACCAGAATCTCCCGCTGCCGCGGCGGAAGCGTGTCGAGCAAGTCCGCCGACCAGTCCAGGCCCGCGGCGCGCTCGACCTCTTCACCCGTCGGGTCGCCGCCCGTCCCGCGCTCGGCCGGGGGATCGGCCACCGGGCTCGTGCGGTCGCGGGCCCGGCGGCGGTGGAAGTCGGAAACCTTGTGCGCCGCGATGCCGAACACGAACGCCAGGAAACTGTCGGCCTCGTAGCGGTAGCCCGGCAGCGCGCCGACGACCGCCAGGAGCACCTCCTGCGCGCAGTCCTCGGCGTCCGACGAGCCGTCCTGCCACGTGCCGAGCCGGCCGAGGCAGTAGCGGAACACCGTCGGCCGCAGGGCGCGCAGCACACCCGCTATCCCGGCGCGGTGGCCGGCGATCGCGGACCGGACCAGCTCCGGGTCGAGGCTGAACGTCGCCGTGGGAGCGGGTTCACCCGTGGCGGACTGCGGCGGCATCGGGTCTCACCTCTCCTCGGCGACTGACGGTCACGACGCTAGGTGACACCGCGTGGCCGCCACACCGGCCGGGCGGCCGCCGCGGCCCGGGTCTTCCGGCCCTGGCGCGAGACCACGCGGCGTGCCTGCCGGGACCCCCCGGCCGGGCCGGGCCGAACGGCCCTACCGGCCGCCTCGGCCCACCACTCACGCTGGCGATCGGGATTTTTCACGGGCAGAAACGCAGGGACGCGATGGTGGACGACGTGGGCTTCGGGCTGCTGCTCGACCGGCAGCAGTGCCTGACCCTGCTGCGGACGGCGAGCCTCGGCCGGGTGATCTTCACCCACCGGGCCATGCCGGCCGTCCGGCCGGTGCGCTTCACCGTCGTCGGCGAGGCCGTCGTGTTCGCCGTCCCGACCGGCAGTCCTCTGTACGCGGGCGTGCGCGACGCCGTCGTCGCGTTCGAGGCCGACGACTTCTCCGCGGACTTCGGCGCCGGGTGGTACGTCAGCATCCTGGGCCGGGCCGCCGAGTCCCCGGGCGACGACGCCGCGATCGCCTGCCTGTGCCCGTGCCCCTCGCTCGCCGGCCGCCGCTTCCTGCGGATTCCGGTCGAGGCCGTGACCGGTCACCGCATCGCCTGCCACGCCGGGTAACGAAGCCGCTCCGCCGATCGACCCACCGGATGGACGAACCGGATTGGGCCGACACGGGCAGTCGCCTGTGGGACCCTTGACGGCCCGGGGACCACCCCGGGATCGGGCTCACGTGGGGTCGGCGGGAAGTGGCGGACGAAATCGGCATGCCGGCGATCCTGGCCGCGGTGGCCGGGATCGCGCGTGAGCTGGAGGTGCCGGCGGTACTGGCCGCCGGGGTCACGGCGGTGTGCGAACTGGTCGGCGCCCGGCACGGCCGCGTCGAGCTGACCGGTCCCGAAGGCGCCGTCGCCGAGTACGGCCGGGCCGCCGGCAACGGGGTGGTCGAGCTGCCGATGCGGGCCGGGCCGGAGACGATCGGCCGGTTCGAGGTCGAGCCCGCTCCCGGTCGCGAGTTCGGCCGCCGCGAGCGGGAGGTGCTGGGTGCGCTCGTCGCCGCGACCGCGATGGCCGTCGACAAGGCCGTGCTCGTCGACGGGATGCGCCGCCGCGAACGCTGGCTGCAAGCGTCCTACGACGTCACGCGGGCGCTGCTCGGCGCCCAGGACCTGCGCGCCACCCTGCGGTTGATCGCCGAACGCGCTCGCGTGGTGGCCGGCGGCACCGGGGGCGCGATCGCGCTGCCGGCCGGTCCGGGACAGCTGGTCTTCGACGTCGTCGAGCCGCCGGGGGAGGACGCCGACCGGCTCGCCGGGCTGACCGTCCCGACCGAAGGCACCGCCACCGGGATGGCGTTCACCACCCGCCGTCCGGTCGTCGTGCGCGACTACGGCGACCACGTGCAGGAGGAACAGCGAGACCGCGCCGGGCCGATGCCGGCGATGATCAAGGACCTGGACTCGGCGATCTCGGTACCGCTGCTCGTCGGCGACGAGACGCTGGGCGTGCTGGTCGTCGCGAAGTTCCGGGACAAGACGCCGTTCACCGAAGCCGAGGTCCAGATGGCCGAGACCTTCGCCGGGCACGCAGCGCTCGCCGTCGAGTTCTCCCGGGCGCAGGAGGCGCGCCAGCAGCTGGCGGTGTTCGAGGACCGCGACCGGATCGCCCGCGACCTGCACGACCTGGTGATCCAGCGGCTGTTCGCGACGGGGCTCGGGCTGGAGGGCGTCAGCCGGCTGATCGCCGATCCGGCCGTCGGCGGGCGCGTCGCCGGCTTCGCCCAGGACCTCGACGGCACGATCCGCGAGATCCGCAACAGCATCTTTTCGCTGCAGGCGCCCGCGCAGGCGCAGGGAAGCCTGCGCGCCGAACTGCTGCGAGTCGCCGTCGACGCGCGGGACACGCTGGGCTTCGAGCCGCGAGTCGGCTTCGACGGGCCGCTCGACGCGGCGGTGCCGGACGCCGTCCGGTCCGACCTGATCGCGTCGCTGCGCGAGGCGCTGACGAACGTGGCGCGCCACGCCGGGGCGACGTCGTCCTCGGTCGAGGTCACCGTGGACGGGGCCGGCCGGCGGCTGAGCCTCCTCGTGCGCGACGACGGGACCGGCCCGCCGCCGGAACGCGAGCGCGTCAGCGGGCTCGTCAACCTGGCCGCCCGCGCGGCCCGGTGGGGCGGGACCTGCGAGCTGGTGGCCGCCGAGGGCGGCGGCTCCCGGCTGGAATGGACCGTGGAGCTGCCGGCCCGGGCCGGCGAGCAGGGGAGTGGACGATGACGATCTCGGTGTTCCTGCTGGACGACCACGAGCTGGTCCGCACCGGCCTGAAGACCGTCTTCGAGTCCGAAGAGGACATCGAGGTGGTCGGCGAGGCGGGGACGGTGGCGGAGGCGCTGGTCCGGATCCCGCAGGCCCGCCCGGACGTCGCGATCCTCGACGTCCGGCTGCCGGACGGCCAGGGTGTCGAGGTGTGCCGCGAAATCCGCTCGACCGTCGAGCCGGCGCCGGCCTGCCTGATGCTCACGTCCTATTCGGACGACGACGCGCTCTTCGGCGCGATCATGGCGGGCGCGGCCGGGTACATGCTCAAGCAGGTGTCCGGCCGGTCGCTGGTCGACGCGGTCCGCACGGTCGCCGTCGGCGGCTCGCTGCTGGACGCCACGCTGACCGCGTCGGTGATGAACAAGCTGCGCGGCGAGGACGTCGCGGCCCCGGACCCCCGGTACGAGCAGCTCAGCCCGCAGGAGCGGCGGGTGCTGGACCTGGTCGCCGAAGGCCTGACCAACCGGCAGATCGCGGAGCGGCTGTTCCTGGCGGAGAAGACCGTGAAGAACTACGTGTCGTCGGTGCTGCACAAGCTCGGGGTCGAGCGGCGCACCTCGGCGGCGGTGTACGTGTCGCAGCGACGCGCCGACGGCGGCCGTTCGACCTGATCACGCGCCCACTCGGCGGAAACCCGTGCGGCATCCGACGTATCTGGTCCCCCATGCGATACACCTGTCGGGTGACGCACGAGCTGTCGTGCGCGGCAGAGGGGACAGCATGTCGGGGTTGTCGAGCGGGGACTACGTCACGCAGCAGATCAAGGCGCTGGCCAGAGCCGTGCGCCGGGAAGGTGCCGGCGGCCTCGGCACGCACAGCTTCCAGCTGGCCGAGCACCTGGCGGCGGAAGGGGGCATCCACCGCGGCGACATCCTGACGGCGACGGCGACGCTCCTGGCGATGACGGCGTGGTGCGACGGCGAGGCGGACGCGGCCTGCCGGTTCGCGGAACTGGCCGGCGAGCACGACGAGGACTCGCGGGAACTGGTGACCCACCTGCTGCGGCTGGAAGCCGGGGCGGACCAGGGGTGGCTGCCGCAGGAGCAGGTGGAGGCGCTGCTGGAGTACGCGCGCCGCGCCCGCCGGGGCGACTTGGCGCTGCGGGTGCGGGCAATCGCCGGGGCACGCGGCGGACGGCACCGCCGGGACAACTGACGGCCGGTCCCGATCGGACGGCTCTTCGACGATGCAGTGAATGACTCATTCCTGGCGCCGGACGCCAGGAATGAGTCATTCACTGCATCAGCCGGCGCGGCTAGCTCGTGAGGGGACGCGCGGGGTCCGCCAGCGCGTCCGGGTCCACCGTCCGTCCACCGCGGATCAGCTCGCGGACCGCGTCGAGGCCTTCGTCCCACCGGTTGACGTGCAGCCCGGCGACCACCCGGCCGCCCGCCAGCCAGAACGCGTGGAACGCCTCGTCGTCGCCGCGCTTCACCACGCGGTCGTAGCCGCCGGGCGGGAACCAGCCCGTGAACTCCATGCCCATGTCGTACTGGTCCGAGAAGAAGTACGGCAGCTCGTCGTGGACCACTTCGTGGCCGAGCATCGACCGCGCCGCCGCCGGGCCGCCGTTCGTCGCCGCCGCCCAGTGCTCGACGCGGATGCGGCGGTCGTAGCCCGGGTGCCACGCGCTCGCGACGTCGCCCGCCGCGAACACGTCCGGGTCCTCCGTGCGCAGGGCCGCGTCCACGCAGACGCCGTCGTCGACGGCCAGGCCCGCGTCCGACGCCAGCTGGGTCTCCGGCCGGGCGCCGATCCCGACGACGACCACGTCGGCCGGGATGTCGCCCGCGTCCGTCGTCACCGCCGTGACCGCGGTGTCGCCGGCGAAGCCCGTGACACCGGTGCCGAGCCGCAGGTCGACGCCGTGCCGGCGGTGCAGGTTCGCGAAGTACTCGCCCAGTTCCGGCCCGAGCGTCGTGTGCAGCGGGGAGGGAGCGGGCTCGACGATCGTCACCTCGCAGCCGTAGGTCCGCGCCGCCGCCGCGGTTTCCAGGCCGATCCAGCCCGCGCCCGCCACGACGACCCGGCCGCCTGAAGCCAGCGCCTCGCGCAGCCGGTCCGCGTGCGCGAGCCGGCGCAGGTAGTGGACGCCCTTCAGGTCGTTGCCGGGCACCCGCAGCCGCCGCGGCGACGCCCCGGTCGCCAGCAGCAGCTTCGTGTAGCCGAGGCGTTCGCCGCCGGCCAGCTCGATCTCGTGGGCGGCGCGGTCCAGCGCCGTGACGCGCCGGCCGGTCAGCACCTCGATGTCCTGCTCGGCGTACCACTTCTCGTCGTGGACGAAGACCGACGCCCGGTCGTCCTGGCCGAGCAGGTAGCCTTTTGACAGCGGCGGCCGTTCGTACGGCAGGTCCGGCTCCGCGCCGACGAGGACGACGCGGCCGGTGAACCCTTCCGCGCGCAGTGTTTCCGCGGCCTTCGCGCCGGTGAGCCCGCCGCCGACGACGACGTGGGTGTCCATCAGGAGATCACACCGGTCAGCGCGAAGAACTCCTGCCGCGACTTGGGTTCCTCGCGCAGCACCCCGTGCAGGGCCGACGTCACGGTGAGCGCGCCGGTCGCCCGCACCCCGCGCAGCGACATGCACAGGTGCTCGGCTTCGATGACGACGCCGACTCCCTTCGGCGCCAGGTGCTCCTGCAGCCAGTCCGCGACCTGCTTGGTCAGCCGTTCCTGCACCTGCAGGTCGCGCGCGAACAGCTCGACGACGCGGGCGAGCTTCGACAGGCCGAGGATCCGCTCGCCGGGGAGGTAGCCGACGTGCGCGACACCGCGGAAGGGGAGCAGGTGGTGCTCGCACAGCGACTGCACCGGGATGCTCTTCGCCAGCACCAGCTCGTCGTAGCCCTCGTCGTTCGGGAACGTCGTCAGCTTGAAGTCGCGCGGGCGCAGCATTTCCGCGTAGGCGTTGGCGACCCGCCGCGGCGTGTCGCCCAGGTGCTCGGACGACGGGTCCTTGCCCAGGGCACGCAGCAGGTCGGCGACCGCGCGCTCCGCCGCGCGCAGGTCCATGGTGTCGCGGTCGTGGACGACACCCAGGTGCCGCAGCGGCACCGGGTCGCGGACGGGATCGACGGTCACGGAGGCCTCCTTCTAAAACCAAGTCGAGCCGACGTTAGAAGCCCGCGCGGGTTTTCGTCAACGATTATTTGTTTTAGAGTGCGGAGATGCACAAGTCCCAGGCCGGTGCGCTGGCCGCGGTCGCGGCCCTCGACGAGCCGACGCGCCGGCGGCTGTACGAGTACGTCGTCCGGCGCCCGGCGCCGGTGAGCCGCGACGACGTCGCCTCGGCCCTCGGCGTGCCCCGCGCGACCGTCGCCTTCCACCTGGACCGCCTGGTGGAGGAGCAGCTCCTGGTGGTCGAGTACGAGCGCCGCAGCGGCCGCACCGGGCCGGGCGCGGGCCGCCCGGCCAAGCTCTACCGCCGGTCCGACCGGCAGGTGAGCGTCTCGGTGCCCGAGCGGCACTACGAGCTGGCCGGCGGGCTGCTCGCGTCGGCGATCGAGGAAGCCGACGAGACCGGCGGCTCGGCGCGCGAGATTCTGGGCCGCCGCGCCCGCGACCACGGGGCCGAGGTGGCCGCCGGTGCGCCGGACATCGTCGCCGCGCTCGAGGAGCACGGGTTCGAACCGCGCGTCGAGGGCGACGGGGTGCTGCTCGGCAACTGCCCGTTCCAGCGGCTGGCCCGCACGCACACCCGGCTGGTCTGCGAAATGAACCTCGGGCTGGTCGAAGGGCTGGTCGACGGTGTGGGCGAGGGCCGGCTGCGTGCCCGGCTGGACCCGCAACCCGGGTTCTGCTGCGTGCGCCTCGCGCCCGCTTGAGCTCAGCCGCGCCGGGCCAGGTGCGCGGCCAGCGCGTCGTGGTAGGCGAACAGCGCGGGGACGCCGCCGCTGTGCAGCACCACGACGCGGTGCCCGGCGGTCCAGCGCCCGGCCGCGTGGTGGGAAAGGAACCCGGCGAAGGTCTTCCCGCTGTAGACCGGGTCGAGCAGGACGCCTTCGGTGCGGGCCAGCAGCAGGATCGCGTCGAGGCACTCCTCGGTCGGGTCGCCGTACTCGCGCCCGACGAACTCGTCGTGGAGCTCGACCTCCGGCGGCTCGCCGCCGAGCCCGAGCAGCCGGGTCAGCTCGGCCCACCAGTGGCGGTACCCAGCCTGGCAGCCGGTGCGGTCCTCGTTGACGCTGATGCCGATGATCGGGCAGCCGAACCCCTGGTCCCGCAAAGCGAGCGTCAGGGCGGTGAAGATCCCGCCGGTGCCGAACGGCAGGTAGACGGCGTCGGGCCGGTCGCCGGATTCCCGCAGCTGCGCGGCGAGCTCCAGCCCGGCCCGCACGTAGCCGAGGCAGCTGTGCGGCGTGGTGCCGCTGATCGGCACGGCGTGCGGCCGGCGCCCCGCCGCGCGCAGCTCGTCGCACACCGCGCGGACGTGCTCGCCGAGGGCCCAGTGGTCCTCGACGTCGACCACCCGGACGTCGGCGCCGAGCAGCCGCACGGTGAGGAGGTTGCCCTGGAACTCGTCGTAGGCGTCCCGGCTGAGCACGACCGTGCAGTCCATCCCGAGCCGGCGCGCGGCCGCGGTGGTGAGGCGGGCGTGGTTGCTCTGCATCGACCCGCACGTGACGACGACGTCCGCGTCCGCCTGGCGGGCCCGCGCCAGTTCGTACTCGAGCTTGCGGGGTTTGTCGCCGCCGAGGGCGAGGCCGGTGAGGTCGTCGCGCTTGAGGAGGACGCGGGGGCCGAGCCGCTCGCCGAGCCGGGCGAGGACGTCGAGCGGCGTGGGGGTGAGGGCGAGGTCTTCGCGGGGGAACCGCTCGAGCCGGGCGGCCAGGTCCATGTCTTTCCCTTCTAGCGCGGGAGGAACGGGAGGACGAAGAGGAAGGCGCCGAAGCCGACGAGGGCGCCCGAGGCGACGCGGTGGAGGTGGCGCCCGCGCAGTTTCCGGGCCAGTCGCGTGCCGAGCAGGGTGCCGGCGCCGGCCAGCACGCCCAGGACGCTGCCGAGTCCGAAGTGGACGGAGCCCTGCGCCGCGTAGCCCAGCGTCGCGAAGCCGACGAGCGGGAGCTGGATCAGCTGCCCGGCCGCGATCGTCGTCAACGCCGGCACGCCGAGGGCCAGCAGCACGGGGACGAGCAGCACCGGCCCGCCCGTGCCGGTCAGCGCCGAGCCGAACCCGACGGCCGCCCCGACCGCGACGGCGGCGGGCGCGGGCAGTTCGCGTGCTTCGCGGGGCCGTGCCCAGAGGTTGAAGGCGCCGGAGCCGGCGGTCACGGTGGCCAGGAACAGCCAGAGGACGGTCGCCGGGACGACGCTGTTCACCAGCGCGCCGGCTGCCGCGGCGGGTGCCGCGCCGAGGGTGAGCCAGCCGCCGAAGCGCCACGGCATCGCCTGGTGGCGCGCGTAGGCGACGGTGCCGACGATGCCGGTGAACAGGAAGCACAAGCTGCTGGTGCCCGCCGCCGCGTGGATGTCGAGCCCGGCGAGCCAGGTCAGCGCAGGCGGCAGGAGGACGCCGCCGATGCCGATCGCCCCGATGAAGACGCCGACCGGCACCGCCAGCAGCAGGACGGCTAACACGGGCCGAAGTGCTCGCGAAGCCGGTGCAGCCGCCGAAGCTGCGACGGGGGAACGGCGGCGCAGCCGGCGGCATTGTCCACAGCGGACAGCAGGTGCCGTCGCGAGACGGCGGCCGCGGCCGGGCCGTCGCCCCGGGCGAGCGCGGCGACGATCTCGCGGTGGTCGTCGGTCCACCGGCTCTTGGTGTCCGATACCCACGCCGTCGCCTGCGTTTCCCGCCAGACCGGCCCGGAGGCCCGTTCGAGCAGGGTGGCGACCTGCTCGCGCAGGTCCGGGTTCCGGCAGACCCCGGCGATCGCGGCGTGCAGCCGGTGGTCGGTGTCGGCGGGGATCGCGTCGCCGCCGGTGACCAGGGCCATCCCGGCGACGGCCTCGTGCGCCAGGTCGAGCGCGGCGGGATCCGGATCGGCGGCGGCGAGGGTCAGCACGGCCGGTTCGAGGACCAGCCGCGCTTCGAGGAGGTCGACGACCTCTTCGAAGGTCCGCGCGGCGCGGACGTGCCGGGCGGCCCCGGGGACCGGCGACCTCCCGAGCACGACGGTGCCGCGCCGGCGCCGCGCTTCGACGTAGCCGGCGAACTGGAGCGCGCTGAGGGCTTCGCGCACCGACGGCCGGCTGACCTCGAACTCGCGGGCGAGTTCCAGTTCGGTGGGCAGGATGGTGCCGACGGGCCAGCGCCCGTCGTCGACGCGAGCTCGCATCTCGACGGCGATCCGGAGTCCGGCGGTGGTCTCCATGCCGCCGACGGTAGCATGATATGTCAGACATATCAGCTCATGGTGTCGGACTTGTCGCTGCGCTGGTGCCGTGCTGTTGGCCGGTTGCCAGCGCCCCAATGCCACATTGGGTGCGTCAGACGCACCCAATGTGGCTTTGGGTGCGGGTGACGCACCCAAAGCCACAGTGGGGCGCGGACCGGGCGCCCACAAACGGAACCCGGCCGGCGGCCCCAGGCAGGCGAAACCGGCACGGG
>NZ_JBFBBQ010000069.1:0-46394 GCF_040682775.1 Amycolatopsis sp. NPDC051106
CAAATAAGATTTTTATACTAAAAATCGCCCCCCCCAAAACCCCCCCCCCCACCCCACTGTTTTGTTTCTTATAACTCCATGATAACACACCCACACCCCCCCCCCCCCCCCGCCCGGCGCGCACTAGGAACGTCATGATCCGTTATGTCCTGCGACGGCTGCTCCAGCTGATCCCGGTGTTCTTCGGCACCACCTTCCTCATCTACGTCCTGGTCTGGGCCGTGCCCGGCGACCCGTTCTCGGGCAAGTGCGGCCAGACCGCCTGCCCGAAGGCCTACATCGCCCAGATGACGGAGAAGTTCCACCTCGACGACAACCTCTTCGTCCAGTACTTCAAGTACCTCGGGAGCCTGTTCACCGGCGACTGGGGCGAGACCTTCAACGGCACCTCCGTCGGCGAGCTGATCGCCACGTCGTACCCGATCACGTTGCGCCTGGCCGTGATCGCCGTGGTCATCGAGGCGCTCATCGGGCTCACCGCCGGGGTACTGACCGGCCTGCGCGGCAAGGGTTTCCTCGACAACCTGGTCCTGGTCTCGACCACGTTCCTGATCTCGCTGCCGGTGTTCGTCACGGCGATCGTGCTGCAGCTCGCCCTGGGCAGCAACGGCCTGGGCCTGATCGAGGCGAGCGTGTCCGACAACCCGAGCGTCGGCGAGCTGATCGTGCCCGGCATCGCGCTCGGCAGCCTGTCCATGGCCTACGTCGCGAGGCTGTCGAGAACGAGCATCGCCGAAAACCGCCGCGCCGACTACGTCCGGACGGCGATCGCGAAGGGCCAGCCGAACAGCCGGGTCGTCGGCGTCCACCTGCTCCGCAACTCGGTGATCCCGGTGCTGACCTTCCTCGGCACCGACCTGGGCGCGCTGATGGGCGGCGCGATCGTCACCGAGGGCGTGTTCAACATCAACGGCCTGGGCGGGCTCATCTTCCGCGGCATCCAGAACCGGGAGAGCGCGACCGTCGTCGGTGTGGTCGTCCTGCTGGTGCTGGTGTACCTGCTGATGAGTCTCGTCGTCGACCTGCTGTACGCCGTTCTCGACCCGAGGATCCGCTATGACTGACCCGAACCTGGTGGGCGGCGGCGGTGCCGACGCGGCCGAGCTGTCCCGCATCGACGACTCCGGCACCGGCCCGCAGAAACCCCGCAGCCTGTGGAGCGACGCGTGGCGCCAGCTGCGGCGCAAGCCGGCGTTCGTCATCTCCGCCGTGATCATCCTGCTGATCGTGCTGATCGCCATCGCGCCCGGCCTGTTCAGCTCGCGGGAAGCGGGCTTCAGCGACCTGACGCACGCCAACGAAGGCCCGTCCGCGGACGCCTGGTTCGGCTACGACAACCAGGGTTACGACGTCTACGCCCGCACCATCTACGGCGCCCGCGCGTCCCTGCTGGTCGGGGTGTTCTCGACGCTGCTGACCGTCCTCTTCGGATCGCTCGTCGGCATCTTCGCCGGCTACTACGGGCGGTTCGTCGACAGCATCCTGTCGCGCTTCGGCGACATCTTCGCGGGCCTGCCGTTCGTGCTCGGCGCGATCGTCATCCTCACGACGTTCAACGCGCCCGGCTCGAACCCCGGCGCGGTGACGATCATCGTCCAGGTGGTCTGCTCCATCGCCGTGCTGAGCTGGCCGGTGGCCATGCGCATCATGCGCTCGGCGACGCTGGTGGCCAAGCAGCTCGACTACGTCAAGGCCGCGCGCGGCCTCGGCGCGAGCACCCCGCGGATCATCTTCCGGCACCTGTTGCCGAACACTCTCGCCCCGGTGCTGGTGTACGCCACCATCGCACTCGGCGCGTTCATCGGCGCCGAAGCGACGCTGGCCTACCTCGGCATCGGCGTGCGCCCGCCGGTGATCTCGTGGGGCGTGATGATCAGCGACTCGCGGGACTACTTCCGGGTGGACCCGCACATGCTGCTGTTCCCCGGCGCCTTCGTCACCCTGACCGTGCTGGCCTTCGTGATGCTCGGTGACGGCATCCGCGACGCGCTCGATCCGAAGTCGAGGTAGATCCCCTTGTCCGACAACGAACTCCTGCTCGAAGTAGAGGATCTGCACGTCGAGTTCCGGACCTCCGACGGCGTGGCGAACGTGCTCAACGGCGTCGGCTACGCGGTGCACGCCGGGGAAACCCTGGCGGTGCTCGGCGAGTCCGGCTCCGGCAAGAGCGTCACCGCGCAGACGGTGATGGGCATCCTCGACACGCCACCCGGCGTGATCACCGGCGGCGCGGTGCGCTGGCGCGGCGAGGACCTGCTGACCGCGTCCGACGAGCGCCGCCGCGAGGTGCGCGGCAGCGAGATCGCGATGATCTTCCAGGACGCGCTCTCCGCGCTGAACCCCGTGTTCACCGTGGGCTTCCAGATCGAGGAGCAGCTGCGCGTCCGGCTCGGGATGTCCAAGAAGGACGCCCGCAAGCGCGCGATCGAACTGCTCGACACCGTCCGCATCCCGGCCGCGGACCGGCGAATCAAGGACTACCCGCACCAGTTCTCCGGCGGCATGCGCCAGCGCGCGATGATCGCGATGTCCCTGGCGCTCGACCCGGACCTGCTCATCGCCGACGAGCCGACCACCGCGCTCGACGTCACCGTCCAGGCCCAGATCATGGACCTCCTGGGCGAAATCCAGGCCGAACGCAAGATGGGCCTGGTGCTGATCACGCACGACTTGGGCGTCGTCGCCGAAGTCGCCGACCGGATCGCGGTGATGTACGCGGGCCGGATCGTCGAGCAGGCCGACGTCGTCGAGCTGTTCCGCGCGCCCGCCCACCCCTACACCGCCGCGCTGATGGACTCCCTGCCCCGGCTCGACCTCAAAGGACAGACGCTGGAAACCATCAAGGGCCTGCCGCCGAGCCTGCTCGACATCCCGCCGGGCTGCCCGTTCCACCCGCGGTGCAAGCGAGCCGAAGACCGCTGTTCCGTCGAGGTGCCGGCGCAGCACGGCATCGGGTTCGGCCGGACCAGCGCGTGTCACTTCGCCGAAGAAGTGGTGGTGAACACCCGTGCCTGATCCCATCCTTTCGGTCTCCGACCTCAAGAAGTACTTCCCGGTGCGCACCGGCGTCCTGTTCAAGCGCACGATCGGCCAGGTCAAGGCGGTCGACGGCGTCTCGTTCGACCTGATGCCGGGCGAGACGCTCGGGGTCGTCGGCGAGTCCGGCTGCGGCAAGTCCACTTTGGCGCAGGTCCTGATGCGCCTCGAAGAGCCGACCGGCGGCAGCGCGAAGTTCGAAGGCCGCGACATGTTTTCGCTGCGCGGCAACGAACTGCGGAAGCTGCGGCGCGAGATCCAGATCGTGCTGCAGGACCCGTACACGTCGCTGAACCCGCGGATGACGGTCGGCGACATCGTCGGCGAGCCGTTCGAAATCCACTCCGACGTCGCGCCGAAGGGCTCGCGGGCCAAGAAGGTGCAGGAGCTGCTGGAGGTCGTCGGGCTCAACCCCGAGCACCTCAACCGCTACCCGCACCAGTTCTCCGGCGGGCAGCGCCAGCGCATCGGCATCGCGCGGGCGCTCGCGCTGCGGCCGAAGGTGATCATCTGCGACGAGCCGGTGTCCGCGTTGGACGTCTCGATCCAGGCGCAGGTGATGAACCTGCTCGGCGACCTGCAGGACGAGTTCGGCCTGTCCTACGTGTTCATCGCGCACGACCTTTCGGTGGTGCGGCACCTGTCCAACCGGGTCGCGGTGATGTACCTCGGCAAGATCGTCGAAATCGGGACGGACGAAGAGATCTACGAGCGACCGTCCCACCCGTACACCCAGGCGCTGCTGTCCGCGGTGCCCGTCGCGGACCCGGCCGTGCGCGGGCAGCGGCAGATCATCCGGCTCGAGGGCGATGTCCCGAGTCCCCTGGATCCCCCGTCCGGGTGCCGGTTCCGCACGCGCTGCTGGAAGGCGCAGGACCGGTGCGCGACGGAAGTGCCGGAGCTGGTGCCGAGGACGGACGGTCACTTGTCAGCTTGTCACTTCGCGGAGCAGAAGTCGGTTGTTCCATAACGTACGTTTGGCCGTTGTTTGCGCTATGTCCGGTCTATACGGTGCAGGAACCGCTTTCCCGAGGAGGAGAAAAGTGAAGAGACCCAGGCTTCTCGCCGCGGCCATGGCCGTCCCGCTGTTCGGGGCGCTCTCGGCGGTCGCGGTCCCGGTCGCGTCGGCGCAGCCCGCGCTGGCCGGCCCCGCGACCGAGTTCACCGTGCTCGCCAAGGACGCGCAGAGCATCGGCTCCGCCCAGCAGGCCATCCGCGCCGCGGGCGGCACCGTGCTGGAGACGAACACCGCCGTCGGCCTCATCAAGGCCAGCGCCCCGGCGACCGGATTCACCGAGCGCGTCTCGGCGGACCGGGCCGTGTTCGGCGCGGCCAAGGCCCAGGTCATCGGCTCGCTGCCGAAGAACGGCAAGAAGGCCAAGAACGACAACGCGGAGAAGGAAGGCCGCGGCGCCGCCTCGAAGAAGGCCTCGGCGAACAAGGCCGTCGGGATGGACCCGCTGGACGACCAGCTCTGGGGCCTCAAGTCCGTCCGCTCGGACCTCGCGCGCACCAAGCAGGCGGGCAGCAAGCAGGTCAAGGTCGGGGTCATCGACACCGGCATCGACGGCACGCACCCGGACATCGCGCCGAACTTCGACGCGGCCGACTCGCGCAACTTCACCAAGGACATCCCGTTCGACGTCAACGGCGTCGAGGTCGACGGCCCGTGTGAGTTCCGCGGCTGCGTCGACCCGGCCGACCACGACGACGGCGGCCACGGCACGCACGTCGCCGGCACCATCGCCGCCGCGGCCAACGGCTTCGGCGTCTCGGGTGTCGCGCCGAACGTGACGCTGGTGAACATCCGCGCCGGCCAGGACTCGGGCTACTTCTTCCTGCAGCCGACCGTCGACGCGCTGACCTACGCCGGCGACGCGGGCATCGACGTCGTCAACATGAGCTTCTACACGGATCCGTGGCTGTACAACTGTGCCGCGAACCCGGCCGACTCGGCCGCGGAGCAGGCCGAGCAGCGCACGATCATCGAGGCGACCCAGCGCGCGCTGAACTACGCGCACCGCAAGGGCGTCACGATGGTGGTCGCGCTGGGCAACCAGCACACCGACCTCGGCGCGCCGCAGCCGGACACGACGAGCCCGGACTACCCGGCCAACTCGACGCACCCGCGCACGGTCGACAACACCTCGTGCCTCAACCTGCCGGTCGAGGGCAACCACACGATCGGCGTCGGCGCTTTCGGCCCGTCGCAGGCGAAGGCGGACTACTCGAACTACGGCACCGAGCAGATCTCGGTTTCCGCGCCGGGCGGCTACTTCCGCGACGGTTTCGGCACGCCGTGGTTCCGCACGGTCGAGAACGAGATCCTTTCGACGTACCCGAAGAACGTGGGTGTGGCCGAGGGCAATATCGACGCGGCGGGCAACGTGACGCCGGAAGGTGTCGCGCTCGGAGTCCAGAAGGCGACGGCGGCCGACGGCCGGGTCGGCTATTACCAGTGGCTGCAGGGCACGTCGATGGCGACCCCGCACGCGACGGGTGTCTCGGCGCTGATCGTCTCGCAGTACGGCAAGAAGTCGGGTTCCGGCTTCGGGCTGGACCCGGACAAGGTCCAGCGCGTGCTCGAAGGCACGGCGACGGAGGTCGCCTGCCCGACGCCGCGGACGGTGGACTACGTGGACGAGGGCCGCGGGCCCGAGTTCACGGCGACCTGCCAGGGTGACCCGTCGTTCAACGGCTTCTACGGCCACGGCGCGGTCGACGCGTACGCGGCGGTGACCCGCGGGACGCAGTACCTGAAGTAGCAGTTCTCACGCGAACGGCCCGCTCCTGCGAGGGAGCGGGCCGTTTTCGGGTCAACCTTTCGGCGGGTTCGTGCGTGTACTCCCCGACGTGAGGGGGCAGTACGTGGACGGACCGACCGAGACCGAAGTCAGAGCCGCCAGGAAGTGGCTGGCCAAGCGCGGCGTCGACGTGGCGGAGCCGACGCCGTTGCTGGCGCTGCGGCTGGGTGTCCGCCGCGGCGCGCGCTCGCCGGACTACTGGGCCAGGTACGTGGTGATGGTGGTGGTGCTGATAGTGGGTGCTGTCGTCCTCCAGCTCCTGCCCCTCCTGCTCGGCGTGGCCCGCGCCGACCGGTTCCAGGGCAGCTGGATCTTTTTGATATACGCCGGCCTGGTGCTGTTCATCTGGCTCCCGGTGCGGTCGGCCGACCGGCGGGCCGCGACGTGGCTGGGCGATCGGCGCCTCGACGTGTCACGGCCGTCGTGGCGGGAGCCGGTGAACGGCTGGTACCTGACGTCGGTGCTGATCACCTTCGGTGGTGGTGCGGTCCTGGCCGTCGTGATGGGCGTGGTGACCTTCCGGTGGGTCTGGGCGCTGACCTGGCTGGCCCTGCTGGCGTCGGGCGCGGTCGTGGTGGCGGTGGTCCTGAACGGCGTGTTCCGGCGGCCGGTCATCGCCGAGGACGACTCGTCACTGAGGATCGATGCGGTGGTGCGCGCCGAAGATCCGCTCATCGCCATGCCGGGACTGTTCGCCCTGCCGGTGCTCGTCGACCCCCTCTTGTCGGAGTGGCGTGCGCCGGAGTTCACGCCGTGGCTCATCGGTTATGTCGTTCTCGCCTTCGCGACCCTGCTCGTCGGCCGCTACACGCAGTACCGGCGCCGCACGCTGCCACCGGGCCACTACGGCACACCGCCGGTACCGGACCCGGGCACGCCCGTCGACTGGTCGCCGCCGCGGGAGGCCCGATGATCGAAGTGACGTCGTCCGAGGAGGGGGCCGCGCTGAGGTGGCTCGCCAAGCGGGGGCAGCGCGTCGGACGCCCGATGCCACTGCTGACCGCGCTGATCGCCCTGAGACATCCGCGAGGTCGCGGTATGAGGCGCTACTTCGCGATCGTGATCGGCGTTGGCATCCTCGGCGGTGGCTATCCGGTGTTGTTCGGTTTTTCCGGAGCGACCCAGAGCGGCGTCGGGTATTTCATCTACTTCGGGATCCAGCTCGCGTTGTGGGACGGCATCCGGCAGCGCGAGCGGAAACTCGGCGCGTCGGTACCGTCGCGGAGCTCGGCCGAGCCCTGGCGGCGGGTCCTGGGTGGTTGGTACCTGGCTTCCCTCGTGGCCGCGTTCGGCGGCGGGGTCGCGCTCGCCGTCACGATGTACTTCACGACACCGGCCCGGACGTACGCGGTGAGCTGGCTGGGGTTGCTCGTCCTGAACGCGCTCTGCTGCGGCTGGATCCTGACGGGCGTCCTCCGCGGCCCGGTCTTCGGCGAGGCCCCGGAGTCCCTGGCCGTCCAGCGCGCGCTGCGAACCGAGCGGATCTACCTCGCGATGCCGGCGTTCGTGGTCTTCCCGATCGCGATGGAGCTGGTGCTACTGCCCGACTACCGGCCGCCCGCGGAGGTCACGCCGTGGCTGGTCCGCTACATCGCGGTGGTCGTGGTCCTCCAGACGATCAGCGGCATCCTGCACTGGCGCCGGCAGCGGAGGCTGCCACCGGGCCACTACGGGAGACCGCTGCCGCCGGATCCGGGCACGCCCGTCGACTGGTCACCACCGGCAAGCCACGCGGACGGTGGCGCCCGGTCCGGACCGGACGCCACCGGAGAGCGCTAGCGGTTCGAGGCCTTCTTGACGAACTTCGCGAGGTCTTTCGCCTGCTGCACCCGCGTCGGCTCGTGGACGTACATCATGTGCCCGGCCGGGTAGTACGCCGTGTCGATGTTGTCGCGCAGCTCCTCCGGGATCTGCAGGTGGGCCAGCACGTGCTCGGCCGCGAAGTAGGCCGTCGCGCCGTCGTAGTGGCCGAACGCCACGTGGACCTGCAAGTGCGGGTTCGCGCGCATCGCCGCGCTCAGCGAATCGACCACCGACACCGAGCGGCCCTCGAAGTCCGAGTACGACCACGCCTTGAACGTGTCCTCGTGGATGAGCTCGTACGGCAGGTCGTTCTCGTACCCGAGTTCGGCCCGCACGTAGTGGTTGAACGCCGCCGCGTACGCGCCGATCACGCGGGAGATCGACGGGTCGTCGCTCATGTGCTCGCGGCCGCCGTCCGGCTCCCACGTCGTGAAGCGGCCGTCCATCCGGCCGACCGTCAGGCCGCGGTCGCGCAGCAGCTCGGTGAAGAAGCGGACGTGCTCGATCCGCAGGTTCACCCGGTCCACATAGGACTCGGTGAGCCCGGTCAGCGACGCCAGCGTGGCGACCGCCTCCGCGCGGTCCTGAGTGGACAGCCGCGCGCCGCGCGAAAGCACGTACGGCAGCTCCTTCGCCGCGAAGTCCTCGGCGTCGGCCAGGACGTCGTCGAGCGGCCGGTCGCCGTGTAGGCCGTGGTAGTGCGCGATCGCCGCGTACGTCGGCAAGTACAGCGAGTACGGCAGGTCGTTGCCCTCGGTGAACCGCAGCGTGCCGAGGTCGAGCACCGAGGAGATCAGCAGCAGGCCGTTGAGGTAGAGCCCGTGCCGCTCCTGCAGGTGCGCGGCCAGCCCGGCGGCGCGCAGCGTGCCGTACGACTCGCCGGCCAGGAACTTCGGCGACAGCCAGCGCTGGTGCCGGGACACCCACAGCCGGATGATCTCGCCGACCGACTCGATGTCGCCCTTGAAGCCGTGGAAGTCCTTCGTCTCCTCGCCGCCCGAAACGCGCGAGTAGCCGGTCGACACCGGGTCGATGAACACGAGGTCGCTGTGCGCCAGCAGCGTCTCGGGGTTGTCGGCCAGCCCGTACGGCGGCGGCACGAGGTCGTCGACGTCGCCCGAGAGCACCCGGCGCGGCCCCAGCAGGCCCATGTGCAGCCAGATGCTCGACGAGCCGGGGCCGCCGTTGAAGGCGAACGTCACCGGCCGCGTGCCCGGATCGGCGTCGTCGAGGGTGTAGGAGGTGAGGAACACCTCCGCCTTCGCCTTGTGCCCCTCCGACTTGCCGTCCTTGACGATCTCCTTGCGGAGGACGATCCGGCCCGCCTTCGCCGTGTACGCGAGCTTCTTCCGCTTCACGGTGATCGTGTGCTGGGTCGTGACGATGTCGTCGGTCGGCTCGGCCGGGATCTCGGTCGCTTCCGAGGGAGATCCAGCCTTCTTCTCGGGGGCCTCTTCGGGGGTCGTGTCCGCCATGGACCCAACCTAGTTGTGGCAGGGTGACCTGGTGCACACCGGGGACTGGCCGGCGACGGTCGAAGACGCGCTCGCCGTGCAGGAACGGCTGCGCGGCCGGGTCGACCTCACCGACGACCTCCCCGAGGCGGGAGTGGCCGGCGCCGAGGTCGAGCACCGGGCTGCCGTGCCGACCGTAATCTCGGAGACCCGGAAGCGGACGGGGCGCGCGCGAGCCGGGGTCACGGGCAAGGCCGGTCCGTACGCTCTCCACGAGGTGCAGCCGGTGTCGATCCCGCTGGACCAGCAGCGCGGCGTGCTGGGCGACGGCAGCCACGGTGCCGCGCGGTCTCGGCGCTTCGCCTTCGCCCGCCGCGCCGGCCTGCTGACCGGGTGCCCGGCGTCCGGCATCCTCGAGCCCTGGTCCGTCGATGGGCGCGACGAGTCCGATCTGCACCGCCCCCGGGTGCCCCCGGTCGGCTCGGTCGGGCGATTCCACGACGGCAGCAGGCCCGGGTACCTCGCGACCGGTCACCGCAGCGTGGTCCACACCGGCTGCTCGACCTCGGGCTCCTGCCTGCGCGAGTCCCGACTGCCGACCGATCGGGCGGCGCTGGCATGAGGTCACTGGCCGAGCTGGACGCCGCCGTGGCCGGGTGCCGCGCCTGCCCGCGGCTGGTGACCTGGCGCGAAGGCGTCGCGGGCACGAAGGTGGCCTTCCGCGGCGAGGAGTACTGGGCGCGGCCCGTGCCGGGCTTCGGGCCGCCGGACGCGTCGATCGCCGTGGTGGGGCTCGCGCCCTCGGCGCACGGTGCGAACCGCACCGGCCGGATGTTCACCGGTGACCCATCGGGTGACTTCCTCTTCCGGGTGCTGCACGAGGTCGGGCTCGCGTCGCAGCCGACGTCGGAGCGGCTCGGCGACGGCCTCGAGCTGTACCGGACGCGGCTCGTCTCGCCGGTGCGCTGCGCCCCGCCGGAGAACAAGCCGACGCCGGCCGAGCGCGACACGTGCCGTCCGTGGCTCGCGGAGGAACTGGCGCTGTTACGTCCGACACTGCGCGCGATCGTCGTGCTCGGCGCGTTCGGCTGGCAGGCGTTACTGCCCGTGCTCGCCGAGGCCGGCTGGCCGGTGCCGCGGCCGCGTCCGGTCTTCGCGCACGGCGCCGTCGTGGAACTGGACGACCTGCGGCTTTTCGGCTGTTACCACGTATCGCCGCGGAATGTCCAGACTCGGCTCGTGACCCACGCCATGGTGGCCGACGTCTTCCGTGCCGCGACCTCGGTGACAGGGCCGGACTGAATCGTTACGGAAACCGCAGCGACGCTGGTCACAGCCGGATGGGGTCCCCGAGCGAGGTGCTCCGGAAGGTGTCACCATGAGGACATGGCTGCTGCGAAGTCGAAGTCGGAACCGACTCGGATCCTCGTCCTCGGTGGTGGGTACGTCGGGCTCTACACGGCGTACGGCCTCCAGAAGATGCTCCGGGCCAACGAGGCCTCCGTGACCGTCGTTGACCCGCAGCCCCACATGACCTACGCGCCGTTCCTCCCGGAGGCCGCGGCCGGCGCGATCGAACCCCGGCACGTGGTCGTGCCGCTGCGTCGCGTGCTCAAGCGCTGCCACGTGCTGACCGCGCGCGTCACCAAGATCGAGAACGAGAAGAAGTCGGTGACGGTCGAGGCGGCCGACGGCCACATCGAGCAGCTCGGCTACGACATCCTGGTCGTCGCGCTGGGCGCCGTCGCGCGCATCCTCCCGATCCCGGGCCTGGTCGAAGAGGGCATCGCCTTCAAGACCATCGGCGAGGCGATCTACCTCCGCAACCACATCATGACCAAGCTCGACGAGGCCGCCAGCACGCTGGACCCCGAGCTGCGCAAGCGCCTGCTGACATTCACCGTCGTCGGCGGCGGGTTCGCCGGCATCGAGGCGCTGGCCGAGCTCGAGGACATGACCCGGTTCGCGGTGGAGAACTACTACCCGAACATCCAGCCGTCCGACGTCCGCTGGGTGCTCGTCGAGGCCGCCGGGCGGATCCTGCCCGAGGTCCGCGAGACCCTGGGCGTGTACACGGTCGAGCAGCTGGAGAAGCGCGGCATCGAGGTGTACCTGTCGACGGCGGCGAAGTCGTTCGAGAACGGTCACGTCGTGCTCTCGGACGGCACGGAGTTCGACACCGACACGATCATCTGGACCGCGGGTGTGAAGGCCAACCCGGTGGTGGGCCAGTCGGACCTGCCGGTCGACAAGCGCGGCCGCCTCGAGGCGACGGCCGCCATGCAGGTCGTCGGCCACCCGGACGTGTGGACCGCGGGCGACAACGCGGCGATCCCGGACCTCTCCCGCACGGAGGAGGACCCGACGGCGACGTGCCCGCCGAACGCGCAGCACGCGGTCCGCCAGGCGACGCTGCTGGCGAAGAACATCATCAAGGTGCTCCGCGGCGGCAAGCCGAAGGACTACTACCACAAGAACCTCGGCGCGGTCGCCAGCCTCGGCCTGCACAAGGGCGTGGCCGACGCGCTGAACCTGAAGATCAAGGGCTTCCCGGCGTGGCTCTTCCACCGCGCGTACCACCTCAAGGCGATGCCGACGTGGAACCGCAAGATCCGCATCCTGTTCGACTGGATCCTCGGCGGGCTGTTCCGGCGTGAGGTGATCTCGCTCGGGCAGATCAACAACCCGAAGGACGAGTTCGCGCGCGTCTCGAAGTCCTGACGTTCCTTCGCTGAGAGCCCCCGGCCGTGATGGCCGGGGGCTTTCGTCGTTTTCGGGGCTATTGCAGGGAAATGACCGGCTGTGTGCCGGTGAGCGACATGGTCTGGACAACTGGGCGGCTGAGCGGGTAAACCCTTTCTTCACAACGCGGAATAAGTCCGCTCCGGCTCCTCTCCCCACGGTCCCCCTTGGAGCTCTTCATGTCCTTTTCCCGTACCAGAGCGGCACTCGTGGCGGCGTTGCCCGTCGTCGCCGCTCTCGCTCTGACACCGTCCACCGCCGAGGCGGCCGGCCCGGCCTTCCCGGCCCACTACGCGGCGCCGTACCTGCAGATCAGCGACGCCGACGCCGGCCAGATGGCCGCCGACATGAACGCGACCGGCACGAAGTTCTTCACGCTGGCGTTCCTGACCCCGCAGTCCGGCTGCACGCCGGTGTGGGAGGCGAACGGCACCGGCGTCGGCTCGTTCAAGGCGCAGATCAGCGCCCTGCAGGCGGCGGGCGGCAACGTGATCCCGTCGTTCGGCGGCGCCGAGGGCGGCGAGCTGGCCCAGACCTGCACGAACACCGCGAGCCTGACAGCGGCGTACGCCAACGTCGTGAACACCTACGGCACCCCGCGCCTGGACTTCGACATCGAGGGCGGCGTCCTGAACGACACGGCGTCGAACCAGCGCCGCAACTCCGCTCTGGCCGCGCTGCAGCAGCAGAACCCGGCGGTCCAGGTCGACTACACCCTCGCCGTCGACCCGACGGGCATCCCGTCGAACGAGCTCGACCTCCTGCGCGACGCGAAGAGCAAGGGCGTCAAGGTCAGCGTGGTCAACCTGATGGTGATGGACTTCTACGACGGCCAGCCGGTCCTGGGCGACGCCCTCTCGGCGGCGCGCGCATCGGCGTCGCAACTGGCGAGCCTGTACGGGATCTCGACGTCGGCGGCGTACGCGATGATGGGTCTGACCCCGATCGCGGGCCGCAACGACGACGGCGCGCAGTTCAGCCAGTCGGACGCCCAGCAGCTGGAGACGTTCGCTTCTCAGAACGGCGTCGCGGAGCTGTCGTTCTGGGAGCTCCAGGACTACGACCGCGCGACGGGGTACGCGTACTCGAGGATCTTCAACGCGATCACGGGCGGCACGACAACACCGCCGCCTGCCGGTGGCGGCACGATCACCGGCTACGGCGGCAAGTGCGTGGACGTGGCTGGCGCTTCTGCCACCAACGGAACCGTGGTCGACCTGTACACGTGCAACGGGACGAACGCGCAGCAGTGGACAGCTTCTTCGGGAACCTTGCGAGCGCTCGGCAAGTGCCTGGACGTCGCCTCGGCGGGAACGGCGAACGGATCTCGCGTCCAGCTGTACGACTGCAACGGAACGGGCGCCCAGCAGTGGACGGCCTCGGGAAGCCAGCTGGTGAACCCCGCGTCAGGCAAGTGCCTGGACGCAACGGGCCCGAGTTCGGCGGACGGAACACCGCTGCAGATCTGGACGTGCACGGGAGCGGCGAACCAGTCGTGGACCCTGCACTGACGACCATCACCTAGAGTGTGCGGTGCCCCCGTAGCCCAACTGGCAGAGGCAGTCGACTTAAAATCGACAAAGTGCGGGTTCGAACCCCGTCGGGGGCACCACACCTGGCTCACCGCGCACCGATCAGGTTTTCGCGCCGCGGCCGTCTCTACGTGTGAGATCGACACACAGGAGGCTGGCATGACGCGGAAACTGACCTTCGGCATGAACGTGACCCTGGACGGCTACATCGCCGCGCCCGGCGGCGACATCGGCTGGGGCGGGCCGCTGAGTGATGAGTTGTTCCAGTGGTGGTCCGATCGGGTGGCGGCGACGGGCCTGGCTCTGTACGGGCGCAAGCTGTGGGAGGCGATGAGTTCCCACTGGCCGACCGCCGACCGGCAGCCCGGCGCCACCTCGGCGGCGATCGAATACGCCCGTCGCTGGCGGGACATGCCGAAGGTGGTGTTCTCCTCGACCATCGACGACGTCGACTGGAACACCCGCCTGGTCACCGGCGACGCGGTCGCCGAGATCACCCGGCTCAAGGCCGAGGACGGCGGCCCAATGGACATCGGCGGCGCGACGCTCGCCGGGGCTGCCGTGCGGGCCGGGCTTGTCGACGAGTACGTGCTGGCCACCGTGCCGGTCCTGGTGGGCGGCGGCACGCCGTTCTTCACCGCGCTGGACAGCTGGGTACACCTCACCCTCGTGGAGACGCGGACGTTTCCCGGCGGCGTGGTGCTGACCCGTTACGAGACGAAGCGATGAGCGCGGGACAAGATCACAGCGTCGGGGGCAGGTCCAGCCATGGCTTGCCGGTCGCGTCGAATCCGGTGAGCTCGGCGATCTTGCCGTCGACGACGTGCAGGACCGCGATGGCGAACAGCCGGTACTCCGGGTCGTCGGGGGTGCGGAGGTACAGCGCGGCGGCCGGCATGCGGTTGACCGTCGTGGGGATGCCGCGCCAGTCGTCGTGGCCGGGCTGGAAGAGCCCGCCGGAGACCCAGCCGTCCACCGCGTCCTTTGCCGTCGTGGTCAAGGTGCCCGCCTCGGGCAGCATCGCGAAGCGCAGGTCCTCGCGCAGCAGGGACGTCAGCCCCGCGAGGTCGTTGCGCTCGTGGGCGTCGATGTAGGACTTCACCACGTCGCGCTCGTCATGCGACAGCTCGGGGTTCCGCCAGTCGAGGCGGCGGCCGGGCAGCTGTTCGCGCATCGTCACGCGCGCCCGCTGCAGGGCGCTCGTCACCGAGGCGACGGTCAGCTCGAGGGCCTCGGCGGCCTTTGACGCCGGCCAGCCGAGGACGTCACGCAGGATGAGCACCGCCCGTTGCCGCGGCGGCAGGTGCTGGACGGCGACGATGAACGCCAGCTCGATCGTCTCCCGCGCCACCACCGATTCCTGCGGGTCCTCGGGAAGCATCCGGTCTGGGTACGGCTGCAGGTACAGCACCTCGGAGTCCGCCAGCCCGGACGGCACGGGTGTGCGGTCCTCGCGCTTGTCCAGGAAGTCGAGGCAGGCGTTCGTCGCGATCCGGTACAGCCAGGTCCGCAGCGCGGCGTGGCCCTTGAACGTCTCCCGCTTGTTCCACGCTCGCAGGAACGTCTCCTGCGTCATGTCCTGGGCGTCCTCGTAGTTCGCGAGCATCCGGTAGCAGTGCACCTGCAGCTCACGCCGGTGGCGCTCCGTGATGAGCGCGAACCGCGCCGGATCGCCCGAGCGGACCGCCGCGATGAACGTGGCTTCGTCGGCGGCCGGCGGCCTGGCGTCGGTCATGGTCGTCAATCCTTCCACCGGTGTGCGGGGCTACCAGAACTGACGACGTGGCGGAGGATTTCTGATCGGTGTCAGCGGCTACCGGGCGAGCCGGTCGGCGAGGGGGCCGCCCTCGCGGAGCAGGTGGCCCAGGGCCTCGAGCGGCTCGGGCACGAGGCTGTACCAGCTCCAGGTGCCGCGGCGCTCGCGCGTGAGGACGCCGGCCGTGACGAGGACCCGCAGGTGGTGGCTCAGCGACGGCTGCGGCATGTCGAAGTCCTCGGCGAGGTCGCAGAAGCACGCTTCGCCGCCGGGGGAGTGCCGGATCAGGGACACGAGCCGGATCCGGACCGGGTCGGACAGGGCCTTGAACAGCTTCGCGGCCGTCTCGGCCTCGGCATCCGTGACGACGGCGGCGGGCTCGGCCAGCAGGAGAGTCACCGGCTTCGCCCGGACGTGACCGTTGTGCGCGGCCATGACTCCTCCTCGACGGCCGGGTGATCTCGATCGTACCTCTGCTGGATTGACAAGTGTCGATCCAAACGTCTTCAATTGCATCGGCGGACTTCGATCCAGCCGGTCCGCTCGACTCCGGAAGGACCGTTCATGTCCCGCACTCCCGAGGTGCTGTTCGTCTGCGTGCACAACGCCGGCCGCTCGCAGCTGGCCGCCGCGCTGCTGCAGCACTACGCACTCGGCCGGATCGCCGTGCGGTCGGCCGGGTCCGAACCGGCCGGCAAGGTCAACCCCGCCGCCGCCGAGGCGCTCGCCGAGTGGGGCCTGGACATCACCGCCGAGGTGCCGGCCAAGCTGTCCACAGAGGACGTCGAAGCCTCCGACGTCGTCATCACCATGGGCTGCGGCGACACCTGCCCGATCTTTCCCGGCAAGCGATACCTGGACTGGCCCCTCGACGACCCGGCCGGGCAGGGCGTCGACGCCGTCCGCCCGATCCGCGACGAGATCGACCGCCGCGTCCGCGGACTCGTCGCCGAGCTCCTCGACGATTCGCCAGGAGGTCCGGTCCGTGACTCGGACCGCTGACGCCGACGTTCTGCATCGACTGTCCTTCTTGGACCGGTTCCTGCCCGTCTGGATCATCGCCGCGATGGCCGCGGGGCTGGGGCTCGGCAGCGTGATCCCCGGCCTGCAAGGCGTACTGGAAGCCGTAAAGATCGGGCAGGTGTCGCTGCCGATCGCGCTCGGGCTGTTGCTGATGATGTACCCGGTGCTGGCGAAGGTCCGCTACGACAAGCTCGACACCGTCACCCGCGACAAGCGCACCATGGTCCTGTCGCTGGTCCTGAACTGGATTCTCGGCCCTGCCTTGATGTTCGCGCTCGCGTGGCTGCTGTTGCCGGACCTGCCGGCGTACCGGACCGGGCTGATCATCGTCGGGCTCGCGCGCTGCATCGCCATGGTGATCATCTGGAACGACCTCGCCTGCGGTGACCGCGAAGCCGCCGCGGTGCTGGTCGCGCTGAACTCCGTGTTCCAGGTGATCATGTTCGGCGTGCTGGGCTGGTTCTACCTCGACCTGCTGCCCGGCTGGCTCGGTCTCGACACGACCAGCGTCAGCTTCTCGCCGTGGGAGATCGCGCTGAGTGTGGTCATCTTCCTCGGCATCCCGCTCGCGGCCGGCTACCTGTCGCGGCGGATCGGGGAGCGCAGCAAGGGCCGCGAGTGGTACGAGGGCGAGTTCCTGCCGAAGATCGGCCCGATCGCGCTGTACGGGCTGCTGTTCACGATCATCGTGCTCTTCGCGCTGCAGGGGGAAACGATCACCTCGCGGCCGCTGGGCGTCGCCCGGATCGCGCTGCCGCTGCTGGCCTACTTCGCGATCATGTGGGGCGGCGGCTACCTGCTCGGCAAAGCCTCGGGGCTGTCCTACGCGCGCACGACGACGCTGGCGTTTACAGCCGCGGGCAACAACTTCGAGCTGGCGATCGCGGTGGCGATCGGCGTGTTCGGCGTGACGTCCGGCCAGGCCCTCGCGGGTGTGGTCGGCCCGCTGATCGAGGTACCCGTACTGGTCGGCTTGGTGTACGTGAGCCTGTGGCTGCGCAAACGCTGGGTCGAGAAGACCCCGCAACCCAAGTGACCTCCTCCGGTCAGCTGACTGAGAGCGGCTTCAGCTGTTCGATGAGATGCTCGTCCGGGGCACCCGGAAGGTTGGGCGATGGACCGGCAGGCTGTGCACGAGCAGTGGGAACAGGACCGGGCGACGTTCCACGAACTGGTGGCCGCCGCGACGACCGCGGATCTGCGCCGCCGGTCGGACGGCACCCGGTGGACCAACCAGCAGCTGTTGTTCCACCTGGTGTTCGGCTACCAGATCGTGCGCGCGCTGCTGGTGCTGGTCCGGGTGTTCGGGCGCCTGCCGGACCCGGTGAGCCGCGGGTTCGCCGCGGTGCTGAACGCGGCGACGCCGCCGTTCCACGTGATCAACTACCTCGGTTCCTGCGGAGGCGGCTTGATCGGACCCCGCCGGGCGGGCCGCTGGCTCGACCGCATCATCGCCTCGCTCCACCGAAGCCTGGATCGGGCCGACGACGCGGCCCTGGCGCGCGGGATGCACTATCCGCCGCGCTGGGACCCGTTCTTCCAGCCGTACATGACCCTCGCCGACCTCTACCGCTATCCGGCCCAGCATTTCGCCTTCCACCAGCGCCAGCTCACCCTCAGCCGGTGACCGGAGCCACCAGCTGCCGAACCGTGGCAACGACGAGCCGGGTCGCCGCGACGAGGGTGCCGGTCTCGACGCGGCCGGGTGTCTCGGCCGGGGTCTGGTAGCCAGGCATACCCATGCCGATCCCGGCCGCGGGCAGGCCGGCCGCGGCGTAGCGGCGGTTGTCCGACGCCATCGCGCCGGCCCGCAGTGGAACTCCGGTCTCGCGGCCGGCCTGGTCGAGCGCGGCCAGCAGCGCGTGGGCCGGACCGCCGGCTTCCACGGCCGCGGCGTCGCCGAGCTCGGCTGCGCCGTCGAGGTTGATCACCACCGTGCCGGGCGCCACGGCCGGAGCGTGGTGAGCGGAGCCGCGCGCGCCGGCTTCCTCGGCGTCGGGGAACGCCACCGCGAGCCCCGCGCCGTCCGGCATGGCCGGTGCGAGGAGACGGGCGGCTTCGAGGACAGCGGCGACACCGGAGGCGTTGTCGGCCGCGGCGGGCAGCCGCTGGTCCGGATCGTCCCCGACGCCGTCGAAGTGCGCGGTGAGCAAGACGTTCACTCCCTGCGCAGCAGGTTGGTGGAGCACGCCGTGCACGTTCGAGCCGGTGACGTCGACCGTGCGCAGCGGCACCGACGCGGACACCGTCGACGCGTCCGCCAGCTGCCGGTGCAGCTCGGTGCGGACCGCGAGGACCGGAAGGTCGCCGGGCGGCGGGCCGGCGATCATCTTCGGCATCCACCCGGCCTCGTCGGTCCCCCGCGGCACCAGCAGACCCACTGCGCCCTCGCGGGATGCTCGCGCCGAAACCCCCAGGTCCGGCGCGAGCACCCAACGACCACCCAGCTCCTCCGCATCGGCGCGCACCAGCTCGCCGGTACGGAGTGCGGGCAGGTCCGCGGACGCGAGGTGTTCCACGAAATCCCGGCGGTGCACCAGCGCCCGGCCATCCCAGGTGAGCTGGGGCGTGCGGTAGAGCTCCCGCACGCCGGGCACCGGGAACTCGTCGGTGGTGACCGTCGCGCCGATCGCCCGCAGCTGCCCGGCGAGCCAGGTGGCGGCTGCGCGGCCGCCCGCGGTGCCGACCCGGCGGCCGGTGAAGCGGTCCTCGGCCAGCGTGGTCACCGTGGCCCGCAGCCGGGCACCGGAGACGGCCGGTGCGGGGCGGGTCGTGGTCATCCGCAGCAGCCGGCGCCGTCGGCTTTGGCGGCCGGGTCGCAGCAGGTGCCGGCCGCGGTCGCGGCCTCGGTGGTGCCGCAGCACGTTGTCGCGGTCGCCGTGGCGGGCGTGGAGCCGCAACAGCCGCTGGAAGCGGGCGGGGTGAAGGCTTCGGCCGGGTCGCCGGCGAATCCGCCGACCGTCTCGTTGGTCATTGAGACTCCTTGTGGGTGGTGTGGACGGTGAACACGCCGTCGTCACGGGTGACCGCGTCGACCCGGCGGTGGGTGCGGATGTCGGCGTCGAGGCAGCCGGGGAAGGTCAGGCCGGTCTGGCCGCCGCCGATGACGATCGCGTCGTGCTTGCTCATGGGGTTCTCCTGGGAGACGGGTTGCCGGCCATGGCCAGCGCGGCGGCCGCGGCGTTGACCGCGGCGAGGACGAGGAAAGCGTGGGCGTAGCCGCCGAGCACGTCGGCGAACGCCGCGCCCGCGAACGGGGCCAGCGCCATGGTGATGGTCATCGGCGCGGACATCAGCCCGCTGAGCCGTCCATAGTGGACAGCACCCCAGCGGTCGGTGATCGCGGTGGCCTGCAGCAGCGTGAACACCCCGCGGGCCATCCCGGCCACGACCGTCGCGGCGATCAAGGCGACCACCGAGGTCAGAACCGACAGCAGCGCCGTGGTGACCGACGTGGCCAGCAGGACCAACCCCGTGCGGGCGCGGACGTTCGTGCGCCGCGACAGCGTGGCGTACCCGAGGCGGCCGAGGACCTGCCCGGCGCCGCCAAGGCCGAGGGCGACCGCGGCGATTCCGGGGCCGACGCCGCGTTCGGTCAGGAGGGGCACCAGGTTCACCACGACGGCGAACGCCGAGAACGTCGCCATGCTCAGCGCGACGACCAGCACCACGAACGCGCCACTGCGGGCGATCCGCCGCGGATCGGCGTGGTCCGCCGGCGGAAGCCCGGCCTCCGGCCACGGACCCTTCAACCCCCACGCGTGCAACGGGATGGTGATCGCCGCCAGGACCAACGCGAGCACCAGATAGGTGTGGCGCCAGTCCAGGTGCGCGGCCAGCAGCGCAGTGACCGGCGCGAACACGGTGCTCGCCAGACCGCCGGCCAGGGTGAGGACGGTCAGGGCGGACACCCGCCGCGGCCCGTACCAGCGGGTCAACGCCGCGAACGCCGGCGGGTACAGCACCCCGCTCATCGCCGCGCCGGCCACCGCCCACGCGATCACGAACCACGCGAGGTTCTGCGCCGTCGCGATCGCGACCAGCGCGCACACCCCCAGCACCGAGCCGGTGGTCATCACCGCGCGGGGCCCGCGCCGGTCCAGCCACCGCCCGACCGGGATCCCCGCCACGGCGGTGACCAGCTGCGCGCCGGACAGCGCCGCGACCACCGCCGTGGTCGGCCAGCCGGTCGCGCGGGCGATGTCCGGGGCGAGCACCGGGAAGGCGTAGTAGAGGATTCCCCAGCTCGTGATCTGCGTGACGCACAAGATCGCGAGCACCCGGCGCAGCCCCGACCTGCTCAAGGACGTGGCGCCCGTGCTCGCCGGCACCGGGTCAGTGCGACGCGGCGGGCGGCGCCGACAGCGTCAGCACCTCCGGCTCGGGAGCGCCGCAGCACCCGCCGGCGGCAGGCGCGGCTTCGTCGAACAGCCCGGCGCCGCCGCAGACCCCGGTTTCGGCCATGATCAGCTCGACCCGGGTGGCCGCCTCGTGATCGCCGGCGAGGGCGGCCGCGATGCTGCGGACCTGCTCGTAGCCGGTCCGGGCGAGGAACGTCGGCGCGCGGCCGTAGCTCTTCATCCCGGCCAGGTAGAAGTTCCGCTCCGGGTGGGACAGTTCCTTCGCGCCGTGCGGGTAGACCGTGCCGCAGGAATGCACGTTCGGGTCGACCAGCGGGGCCAGCGCGACCGGCGCCTGCAGCGTCGGGTCCAGCTCCAGGCGGATCTCCGACAGCCACGACAGCTCAGGCCGGAACCCGGTCAGCGCGATCACCTCGTCGACGTCCCCGATCCGGCGCCCGGCGGCCGAAACCAGCGCGATCGATCCGCCGGTGCGCTCGACCGCTTCGGTGCGGAAGCCGGTCACGACCGTGACGAGCCCGGCGTCGACCGCCTCCTTCGCGCGCAGGCCGAGTGCCCCACGGGCCGGCAGCTGGTCGGCTTCACCGCCGCCGAAGGTGTCTCCGATGCCGCCGCGGCGCAGCACCCAGGTGATCCGCGTGCCACCGCCCAGCGCGGTCAGCGCGACCAGCGCCGTCAGCGCGGAGTGCCCGCTGCCCGCCACGACCACGTGCTTGCCCGCGTACCGCGCGCGCTCGGCGGCGAGGTCCGGGACCCGGTAGGAGATCCGGTCGGCCGCGGTGCGCTCGCCGATCGCCGGAAGGCCCTCGCCACCCAGGGGATTCGGGGTCGTCCAGGTCCCGGACGCGTCGATCACCGCCCGCGCCAGGACGCGCCCTTCGCCGTCGGCGGTGCGGACGTGCACGGAGAACGGCTCGTCGTCGCGGCCGCTGTCGACGATCCGGTCCCGGCCCCGCCGCGCGACCCCCACCACCTCGGTACCGAAGCGGACGCGGTCGCCGAGTGCTTCGGCGAGCGGCCGCAGGTAGTGCTGTGCCCACTCGCGGCCCGTCGGGTAGCTGCCGCCGTCCGGACGGGTCCAGCCGGTCGGCTCGAGCAGGCGTGCGGCCGCCGGGGCGGCCAGCTCCGACCACGAGGAGAACAGCCGGACGTGGTTCCACTCCGCCACCGCGGCGCCGGCCTGGGCGCCACGTTCGAGCACCAGCGGCTCGAGGCCGCGTTCCAGCAGCTCGGCGGCCGCGGCGAGCCCTACCGGGCCGGCGCCCACGACGACAACAGGCAACTCGTCCATCCCCAGATCCTTTCATCGATATCGCTCGATGGAGCTGCCGAGCAATGTATCGACCGTCATCGATTGACGCAACCATCGATCACCGTCAATACTCGACGGCATGACGACGACCCTGCCGGTCACGCCGCCGGTGCTGCCCGACGCCGAGGCCGCCACGTACGCGGAGTGGTTCTCCTGCCTGGCCGAGCCGACGCGGGTCAAGATCCTGCACGCCGTGGCGACCGCGAACCGCGAGCTCACCATCGGCGGGCTGACCGAGATCATGGGCATCAGCCAGGGCAACGTGTCCCACCACGTCCGCAAGCTCGCCGACGTCGGGTTCCTGCTCCTGCGGAAACGGGGCACCGCCACCGTCGTCACGGTCAACGAAGCCTGCTGTGTCGGACTCCCGCATGCGGCTGACGCGGTCATGGGCCTGCTCGCGCCGCGGCCCTGCTGCCCCGAAGACGTCCCGGACGACGTCGCCGTGCGCCCTCTCGGCCGGGGAGACTGGGGCGCGGTCCGGCGCATTTACGCCGAAGGCATCGCGACCGGCATCGCCACGTTCGAAACCGCGGTGCCCAGCCGAGACGAGCTGCACGCGAAGTGGCTGCCCGGCCACCGCTGGGTCGCCGAGATCGACGACGAGGTCGTCGGCTGGGCCGCCGCCACGCCGGTGTCCGCGCGGGAGTGCTACTCCGGCGTCGCCGAAACTTCGATCTACGTCGGTGAAGGCCACCGAGGCCGCGGTGTCGGCAAAGCCCTCATCCGCACGCAGGTCACGGAAGCCGACGCCGCCGGGCTCTGGACGCTGCAGACGTCCGTCTTCACCGAGAACCGCGCCTCGATCGCCCTGCACCGCGCGGCCGGCTACCGGACCCTCGGTGTCCGGGAACGCATCGCGCGGCGCGACGGTGTCTGGCACGACACCGTGTTCCTCGAACGCCGAGGCCCGGTCGGCTGAGCCGGCGGCCCGCGCCCCGTCAGGCGTGCACGGTGACCGGGAACTTCGCCGGCCCGCGCAGGTTGATCCGGCCGTTCCACGTCAGCTCGCCCGCGAAGCGCAGCTCCGGGAACCGCTGAACCAGCCGGCTGACGGCGACCTGGCCTTCGAGCCGGGCCAGTGCCGCGCCGAGGCAGTGGTGCGGCCCCGCGCCGAACGACACCTGGTGGCGCGCGTTCGGCCGGTCCAGGCGCAGCTCGGCGGCGTCCGGGCCGAAGAAGCGCTCGTCGCGGTTCGCCGAACCCAAGCACGCCAGCACGAACGTGCCCGCCGGGATCTCCTTGCCCGCCACTTCGTACGGGGATGTCGTGATCCGGCGGGTCTGCTGGACCGGGGAGTCGTAGCGGAGGAACTCCTCCACCGCGTTCGCGGCGAGATCCGGCTGTGCCCTCAGCAAAGCCAGCTGCGAGGGGTGGCGCAGCAACGCGTTGACGCCGTTGGCGATCAGGTTGACCGTCGTCTCGTGGCCGGCCACGTAGAGCAGGACCACCTGGGCGACCAGCTCGTCGCCGTCGAGGACCTGGCCGTCGTGCTCGGCCTGGATCAGGGCCGTGAGCAGGTCGTCCGCCGGGTGATCGCGCTTCCAGGCGATCACGTCGCGCGTGATCGCCGTCAGCTCCGCGTCCGCCGCCATGATCGCGCGGGCCGTCTCCTCGTCGGCGACGACCTCCAAGGACCGCACCAGGGTTCCGCTCAGCTCCCGGATCCGGGAGTGGTCCGTCGGCGGCATGCCCAGCATCTCGGAGATCACGGCGAACGGCAGCGGGAACGCCAGCTCCTCGACCAGGTCCGAGTCGCCTTTTTCGGCCATGCGGTCGAGTGCGGCGTCCACGAGGCCGACGATCTTCGGCTCCAAAGCGGCGATCGCGCGGCGGGTGAACACCTTCGTCACCAGCGAGCGCAGCCGCGTGTGGTCGGGCGGGTCGCGGTCGAGCATCGAGAGGTTCAGCGCGCCCCGATCGGCGTCCGGGGTGAACGCGGTGGCCTGGTCGAGGAACGGCCCGGGCGCCAGGTTCCCGATTTCCACCGAGAGGCCGGCCTTCAGCAGCGCCGAGACGTCTTCGTAACGCGTGACGAACCAGAACCCCAGCGGGTGCTCCTGCACCGGGTCCTCGTCGCGCAGCGTCTTGTACTGCTCGTACGGATTTTCGAAGAAGCCGGGCGCGAACGGGTTGAACAGGAGCTCGTTGACGTCGGTCATGGCAACCCCCACATGCACTGTGTCGGTGACATGCGCAGTGTATGTCCTATGCTTTGCGCATGTCGACGGTCAAGAGCCGGCGGGAGCAGTACTCCGAGGCCACCCGGACCGCCCTGCTGGCGGCGGCCACGCGCCGGTTCGCCGAGCACGGCTTCGCCGGGGCGGCCCTGGAGGACATCGCCGGCGACATCCAGGCCACGCGCGGCGCGATCTACCACCACTTCGCGAACAAGACGGCGCTGTTCGAGGCGGTCTTCGCGCAGCTCGAAACCGAGGCGATGGAGCTGTCCGCGGCCGCGGCGGCGCGGGCGGCGGACCCCTGGTCGGCGGCGTTCGCGGCCCTCGACGTGTTCCTCGACCGCTGCTGCGACCCGGTGTACGGCAAGCTCGTCTGGCAGGAGGCGCCGCTCGCCCTCGGCTGGCTGCGCTGGCAGGCGGCCGAGGAGCAGTACGCGTACGGCCTCGTCGAGCAGCTGATCAAGGCCCTGGTGGAGGGCGGCGACATCGACGACCAGCCACTGGAAACCACGACGCGCCTGGTGTTCGGCATGCTCGGCACGGCCGGGATGGCGCTGGCCGAAGCGGCCGATTCGGACAAATCGCGGCTCAAATCGGAGTATGCGGCGGTGATCGGGAGGATGGCTTCGGGATTGCGGCCCGTCGTCACGTGAATCCGTGGCCTGCGGCTTTCCTGAACGCCGTTTCTTTCGGTTTTCTGACCCATTCGAGATAACGGGGACACCCTGAGTAGTACTTGTGAGGTCCGTGTAGGCTCCGGTTTCGCTTGACCGGGTGATCACTCACCCGAATCAGTGGCCGCCTGCGGGGGTGGATGGCTGCTACGTCGTCGGTTCGGGCTCGGATAGGAGATTTATGCAGGTCAGGTCCACTCTCGTGCGTGGCGGGATCGCGGCTCTCGCCGCGGCCGCCGCCGTCATGATCGGTTCGCCGGCCGCCCTCGCCGACGACGGTGCCGCGCGCGGCCGCGTCGTCGCGGACGACCACGGCAACGCCAAGGCCACCGTCGGCTACCGGCTCAACCTCGGCAAGGGCGGCGACTACATCGCCGAGCTGTTCGAGATGAAGCTGTCCAACGGCAGCACGCTGAAGCTCTACTGCGTGCAGATCACCGTCGGCCTGCGCACGGACGTCGACATGGTCGAGCGTCCGTGGAGCAAGTACCCGGCCGAGAACTCGCCGTTCGAAAAGAACAACACCAAGATCAACTGGGTGCTGCACAACGGCTACCCGGGCACCGGCCTCGACGCGCTGGGCAAGGCGCTGAAGAAGGCCGGCGTCGAGGTCCACGACGGCGTCTCCGAGCGCGAGGCCATCGCCGCGACGCAGGCCGCCGTGTGGCACTTCAGCGACGGCGTGAACCTGGACGCCACCAAGCCGCTGGCCGAGGAGAAGTCGGCCGACGCCAACGCCGACGTCGCCGCGCTCTACGCCTACTTCACCGGTGACCAGAACAAGGGCATCGGCGAGCAGCCGAAGCCGACGCTGAACATCGCCGCGGACAAGACCGAGGGCACCGCCGGCTCCAAGGTCGGCCCGTACAGCGTCGCCACCAGCGGGGACATCACCTCGCTGACCAGCCAGCTGCCCGAGGGTGTCAAGATCACCGACGCCGACGGCAAGGAGCTGAAGGGCACGGACGTCAAGGACGGCAGCAAGCTGTTCGTCGACATCCCGGCGGGCACCAAGCCGGGCAAGGGCGCCTTCACCCTCAAGGCCACCGGCGAGCTGGACACCGGCCGCCTGTTCGTCGCCGAGAACTACGCGAAGAAGCCGGCGCAGTCGCTGATCGTCGCCGACTCGGAGAAGACCGAGGTCACCGCGAACGCGCCCGCCAGCTGGACCGAGGCCGGTGCCCCGACCACCGCGCCGAGCACCACCCCGGCCGGCTCGAACGGCGGGGGCGGCGAGCTCGCCAACACCGGTGTCGACGCCGCGGTTCCGTTCACCGTGGGCGGCCTGCTGCTCGGTGGCGGCGCGCTGATGCTGCTGGTGAACCGGCGTCGCAGCCGCGCGTAAGCAGCAAGCAGTACCCGGGAACGGGGCCGGTCCACAGTGGACCGGCCCCGTTTTCGTACCCGACCATCGGATTGCGACCATCGGGGCGAAAGCGGCGAACCGCACCCGCATTGGTCTAGACTTTTCGCCCGGACGGCGAAGGGACGAGGCCATGCGCGGTACGACCGTTCCGCCCGGGACGCCCTGCGAACGGCCGCGGGCGGGGGAGCTGCCGATGCACCGGCTGGAGGTGCCGGCCCCGCACGCGCCGCCGTTCGCGGTCGGCACGTTCGACGAGATCGGGCCGCTTTCGCGCGCGGAGTTCCCGCACCGGCACACCTTCCACGAGCTCGTCCACGTCACCGGCGGCACCGGCGCGCACGTCGTCGACCTGACGCGCCGGCCGCTGCGGCCACCGCAGCTCGCCGTCATCGCGCCGGGGCAGGTGCACCAGTGGGCCGGCGTGCGCGGCCTGACCGGCCACGTCGTCCTGTTCACCGACGACTTCCTCCTCGACCACCCGGCCGACCGCGACCTGCTGCGCCGGCTGAGCGAACAGCCGTGCCTCCGGCTGGACGCGCACGCCGGCGCGGCCGTCACACGGGTGATCGCCGACCTCGAAGAGGAGCACCGCCACGGCGAAGAGTCCGTGCTGCGGGCGCTGGTGCACGTCCTGGTCGTGCGCGCCGGACGGCTGCTGGGGACACCGCCGCCCGCGCCCGCCGGAGCGGTGGCGGCGGAGTTCGCCCGGCTCACCGGCCGCCCGGACCCCGGGTCGTGGTCGGTGTCCGCGCACGCCCGGCGCATCGGCGTCACGCCGGGTCACCTCACCGAGGCGGTGAAGGCGGCGACCGGCCGCACGGCCGCGCAGCTGCTGCGCGAGGCACGGATCCGGGAAGCCCAGCGGTTCCTGCTCCGGACGGACCTCACCGTGCGCCAGGTCGCGACCCGCGTCGGGTTCGCCGACCCGGCCTACTTCTGCCGGTTCTTCCGCCGCGAAACCGGGCTGAGCCCCGGCGATTTCCGCCGCGGCGGGCAGAATCACCACGACTGACCGAGTCAGTCCATCGTCGCGCACCCGGTGCGCTGCCTACGTTCGAGGGGATTCCCGAAGCCCCCACGAGGAGCAGGCATGGACGAAGAGACCAAGCTCAGCCGCAAGACGGTGCTGCGCGCCGCGCTGGCCGCGGGTGTCGCCGCGCCGGTCGCGCTGATCGGCGGGCCGGCGCTCGCCCGCACGGCCGTCGCCGGCGGCCAGGCCCCGGAACTGACGCCGGCGTGCCACGACGACGACGATCCGACACCGGCCCAGACCGAAGGCCCCTACTTCAAGCCGAACTCGCCGGAGCGGACCGACCTGGTCACCCCCGGCACGCAGGGCACGCGCCTGACGGTGAGCGGCTACGTCTTCGGGCTCGCCTGCCTGCCGGTGAACCGCGCGCTGCTGGACTTCTGGCAGGCGGACGTCAACGGCGCGTACGACAACACCGGCTACACCTTCCGCGGCCACCAGTACACCGACGCCCGGGGCGCGTTCCGGCTCTCGACGATCGTGCCCGGCCTCTACCCCGGCCGCACCCGGCACATCCACGTCAAGGTGCAGGCGCCCGGCCGGCCGATCCTCACCACTCAGCTCTACTTCCCGAACGAGCCGCGCAACAACACCGACACGATCTTCGACGCGCGGCTCCTGATGACCGTGCGGGACAACGGCACCGCGAAGGAAGCCGCGTTCGACTTCGTGCTGAACGTCCCGCAGTCTCCGACGTCCACTTCGACGCCACCGACGTCCACCTCGACGCCGCCTGGAGGCACCACGTGGGCGGCGGGCACCGGCTACGCGGCGGGTGCGCGGGTCACCTACGGCGGCCGCGGTTACGTGTGCCTGCAGGCGCACACCGCTCAGCCGGGCTGGGAACCACCGGCCGTCCCCGCGCTGTGGCGGGCGGAGTGAGCCCCTGAGGAGGGACGCGCCGGACTTCCGCACGATTGGCGTCGACCCGGCCCGCGCGGGCCTGGGAGATTCGCCGGTATGACGGATTCGAAAGCGTGGTTCCGGCGCTTCCACCCGGCCGAGCCCGGCGCGCCGCGGCTCGTCTGCTTCCCGCACGCCGGCGGGACGGCGAGCTACTTCCACTCGCTCTCGGCCACGCTGGCCCCCGCGGTCGACGTGCTGGCCGTGCAGTACCCGGGCCGGCAGGACCGGCACGCCGAACCGCTGGTGGACGACCTGTTCCTGCTCGCCGACCGGCTGGCGGGGGTACTCGCCGCCGAGGTCACCGGGCCGACGGCGTTCTTCGGGCACAGCATGGGCGCCAGCCTGGCCTTCGAGGTCGCGCGGCGGCTCGGACCCGGGCTGCTCGGCCTGTTCGTGTCGGGGCGCCGCGCATCGGTGTCATTCTCCGGTGGGCCGGTCCCCGAGCGGACCGACGACGAGCTGCTCGCCGACGTCCGGCGGATCGGCGGCACCGATCCGCGGGTGCTGGCGCACCCCGAGCTCCTTCGGCTGGTGCTGCCGGTGCTGCGCAACGACTTCAAGGCGGCGGAGGGCTACCACTACCGGCCGGGGCTCGACATCTCCTGCCCGGTCTTCGCGCTGTTCGGCGGCCGTGATTCGAGGGTCACGGAGGTCCAGGCGCGGCGGTGGGCGGAGCACACGTCCGGGCCCTTCGAGCTGAAGTCGTTCCCGGGCGGTCACTTCTACCTGAACGACAACCTCGGGGAGGTGGGCGGACTGATCGGCGAGCGGCTCACCCAGTGGACGGGTGAGCCGCTCGCGTCGGATCAGCAGTAGAGATTGGCGCCGGGGTCGACGCCGAGGAGCGACGTGATCTGGCGGTACTTGTCGACCCGGCTCTGGACCTGCGCCGGGTTGCCGCCGTTGCACTCGATGGAGCCGTTGATGCTGCGGATGGTCTCGCCGAAGCCGCGGCCGTTGACGATCGCATTGTGCGGGGTCATCGTGCCGGGGCCGCTCTGGGTGTTCCAGTACCAGAGGCCGGTCTTCCAGGCGACGGCCGCGTTCTGCTCGACCTGCCAGGGGTTGCCGAGCAGGTCGATGCCGAGGGCGTCGCCGGCGGCCTTGTAGTTGAAGTTCCAGCTCAGCTGGATGGGGCCGCGGCCGTAGTACGCGGCCTGGCCGGCGGGGCAGCCGTAGGGCTGGCCGTAGTCGCAGTAGTGCGGGTAGTTGGCCGTGTTCTGCTCGACGATGTAGACCAGGCCGCCGGTTTCGTGGTTGACGTTCGCGAGGAACGCGGCGGCTTCCTGCTTCTTCACCGTGTCGCTGCCGGTGGTGGCGAAGCCGGGGTAGGCCGACAGGGCCGCGGTCAAGCCGCTGTAGGTGTAGAAGCTGTTGCGGCCCGGGAAGATCTGGTTGAACTGGGCTTCGCTGATGACGAACGAGCCCGGGTTGCCGGGGTTCGTGCCGCCGCCGCAGTCGTAGGGCTCCCAGTACCAGGTGCTGATGACGGGGTCGTAGCCCGGGTTGGCGTTCTTGGCCCGGTAGTAGCCGCCGTTGGTGTACTTGACGACCGCGCCGACGTCGTACCACTGGCCCGCGACCCAGTTGGGCGCGTTGCAGGTGGTGCCGCCGCCCCCGCCGTCGCAGCTGTAGGGCTCCCAGTACCAGGTGCTGATGATCGGGTCGTAACCCGGATTCGCGTTCTTGGCGCGGTAATAGCTGCCGTTGGTGTACTTGACGACCGCGCCCACGTCGTACCACTGGCCCGCGACCCAGTTGGGCCCGCTGCAGGCGGCGGCCGCGGCCTGCGGGGCCTGACCGGTGGCGGCGGGCACGCCGAGCACGAGTGCGGCGGCGGCGGCGAATGCTGACAGGACCGCGACAAGACGTCTTCTCAAGACTGGCTCACTCCTTCGGCCACGACGGAGTCCGGACGCGGGGGCGCCCGGTGTCGGAGGGGGTGTGCTCGACCGGCCGGAACGAGGGTGACACCGGTCACTAGAGCAGATTGGTCTAGTCCAGTCAAGGATTCGGGTGGTCCGGGCAAGGGGTGTGCGCGAACGACTCCCGAGTTGAACCGGATGGCGGAAGGGGTTTCGGCGATCACGACGCCGGCCGGGCGGCGCCGGGGGCGACCGGCGTGAGCCGCCGCGTCGGTGCCGAGGGGGCGTGCTGCCGGTGCGCGGGCTTGTCCGCCTCGGGCGGCGGGTCTGCGCGCCCGGCCTGGCGTCGGGCGGACTTGCCGCCGAACGCCAGGGTTCCGGGCGTCGGCCGCGCTTGATCGGGTGCCGGCGCCGAGAAATCTGCTGCTGGCGCGCGAGCTTGCCCGCCTCCGGTAGCGGGTCTGAGCGCCTCGGCCTGGCGCCGGGCGGACGTGCTGCCGAATGCCGGGTTCCGGTCGTCGGTCCCGCGTGATCGGGTGGGCCGGCGCCGGGCTCAGCCCGCCGCGGGCTCTCCGGTCCAGCCGACCGGCGTGAGCCGCTGCACCGGTGCCAAGTGGTCTGCTGCCGGCGCGCGAGCTTGCCCGCCTCGAGCAACGGGTCTGCGCGCCCGGCGGCCTGGCGCGTCGCCCCGCTCGATTGGGCGGGCCGGGTGCCGAGGGGCGTGCAAGCCTGCCAGCCTTGGGCAACGGGTGTGCGCGCCACGGCCTGGCGTCCGGCGGACTTGCCGCCGAACGCCCGGGTTCCGGGCGTCGGCCCCGCGCGACCCGGCGGCCCGGCGCTGGGCTCAGTCGGCCGTGGGCTCTCCGGCCGGCTTCCGCGCCAGCACCCGGCCCTGCGGCACCCGCGCCGCCGGGTCGCGCAGTACCTGCGTCAGTACCTCGAACCCGGCGCCGGCCACCAGCTCGCACACCCGCTCCACCGGCTGCCGGTAGGCGTCCAGCGAAAGCCCGTCGTGGCCGTGCCATTCGGTCAGGTGCTGCCGCAGGTCGCCGACCTGGAACGCCAGCTGCAGGTGGCCTCCCGGGCGCAGCACCCGGAACAACTCCGCGCCCACCTCCGGCAGCCGGGCCGGCGGCGTGTGGATGATCGAGTACCACGCCACCGCGCCCGCGAGACCACCGTCCGGCAGGTCCAGCGCGAGCAGCGACCCCTCAAAAAACCGCAGCTCCGGGTGGTCGCGGCGGGCGACGGCGAGCATTTCCGGCGTCAGGTCGATGCCGGTGACGTCGAGCCCCGCCGAGGCCAGGTACGCCGTCACCCGGCCGGTTCCGCAGCCGAGGTCGGCGACCGGGCCGCCGCCGTCCGCGCGGACGAGGTCGGCGAACGCCGTGAGCAGCGCGCGGTCCTGGAGGTCCTCGGTGATGGGGGCCGAGAACCGGGCGTAGGTCTCGGCGACGATCGAATAGGCGTGGCGGGTCGTGGTCAGGAAGTCGGTCACGGCGCGCACGGTACCGGCGGGCACCGACAGTTCCCGGATCAGTCCTATGTGGACTCAAGGCGGCCGAGGTGGTCGAGCATCGAGCGGACGGCCTCGAACTCCCGGACCTCCTGGCGGCAGTCCGGGCACGCCGAAAGGTGCCGCTCCACCTGGGCCGAGTCGGCGGCGTCGAGCAACCCCAGGCTGTACGCCCCGAGGTCGGTCCGGTCGTACCGGGCCATGGATCGCGTCTCCGTTTCCGCGTCCCGCACGGGAACGCCCGCACTACCGGACGTCTCCAGAGTCCTGACGCACGCGCGGTCCGGGCACTGTTCTCCCGTTTTCCACCCGATCGGCCGACAACTTGGGGCGGCAAACAGCCCATGTGAGTGAACCGAGATCGTCACGGTACTCACCGGTCCGGACACGCAAAGCTTTTCTGCCCCTAATTTCCGCGAATCGGCGTCATGGGTCGGGGGTGGGCTCGTCCGACCTGCGTCGGGCCGGGATTTTCCGGCTCCGACCAGGCGAAGGCGATCCGGAACGAGGAGAGCGAGAGAGCGATGACCGTACGAAGCCACCAGGCGGACCACGTCGTCGAAGAAGTCGGTGTGTGGCTGGCGGGGGAGTTCGTGGGGCGGCTCCCCGCCGCGGAGATCGACCGCGTCGTCAAGGTGACGCGGCTCGACCTCGAAAGCAGCATCGCGCCGGAAGAGCTCGGGGAGATGCTCCACCGGCTGGGCCGGGCCCGGCTGCAGCGGATCGCGCAGCTGGCCCCGGCTGTGAAGGTGCGGATTCCCCAGGCGCGCTGATCCGCCGCTTTCACGTGAAAGCAGGGCTCGGAGCTTTCACGTGAAAGCGCTTCAGCGGGACGCGGCCGCCTTGATGGTCCGCAGGACCGGCGCCGTCTCCAGCGTGTGGACCGCATGGAGCGCGCCCAGTCGGCGGGTCAGGTAGTGGTGCAGCGCCGCCGCGTCCGGGCAGAGCGCGTGCGCGACCAGGTTGGCCGGCCCGGTCGTCGCCGCGACGAGCGCCAGTTCCGGGTGCGTGGCCAGCTCCCGGGCGACGTCGTCGAGGTGCGCCGGGGCGACCGACATCCACAGCAGGGCGTGGGTCGTCGCGCCCAGGGCCGCCGGGTCGACCTCCAGGTCGAAGAACACCGTGCCACCGGCCTGCAGGTCGGCCAGCCGGCGCGCGACGGTGGCCGCGGACCAGCCGGTGGCCGTTGCCAGCTCGGCCAGGCTCGCGCGGCCGTCACGCTGCAGCGCGGCCATCAGCGCGTCGTCGTCGCCGGTCAGCGGCTTGCCTTCGCCGGAGAACGCCGGCGTCAGCGCCGCGACCTGGGCGGCGTCCAGGAAGCTGGCCCGGCCGAGCCACGCCGTCGGGCCGCCGAAATACCGGTGCAGCAGCTGGTGCGCCGACACCGCCGTGATGCTCGCGGAGCGCGGGATGTCCCGCAGCAGCAGCGAATGGTCGCTCGCGGCCGGCGTGGACACGTTCACGCAGATCTCGGTGCCGCCCGACACGAGCTTGACCCACGCGGTGTCGGCGCGCCGCGCGAGGGCGAGCGCGACGTCGCGCGCCGCGTTCGGGGTCGCCGTCAGCCGGACCATCCACTCGGCCTGCCCGGCGCGTTGGGGGTCCGGCAAGCCGACGACGCGAAGCGCAGCTTCGGCGCGTAGCCGGCGATAGCGCCGCGCCACCGTCTGCGTCGAGACGCCCAGGACGTCCCCGATCTTCGTGAACGGCGCCCGGCCGTCGATGTGCAGCGCGTGGATCACCGCGCGATCGACGTCGTCCAGGATGGTCATATCTTTCATCAAAGCGCACGACGTGGAAGAAATCAGCCAGACGACGGCAAGAAGTGGAATCCGTGACCGGACGCGGGTCAAGGTCGGTGCCGACGAAAGGGGGCACCTCTTGCCGACCACGACCCGCCACCGGTACCGCTGGGCCGCACTGGCCGTGCTGCTCACCGCCGAAGCGATGAACCTGCTCGACGCCACGATCGTCCAGGTCGCGGGCCCGGTGATCCACGACGGCCTGCCCGGGCCGGCCACCGGCATCCCGTGGTTCAGCGCGGCCTACACCCTGCCGTTCGCGGCCCTTTTGATCACCGGTGGCCGGCTCGGGGACATCTTCGGCCGGGCCCGGGCGTTCAAGATCGGCGTCACGGCCTTCGTGCTCGCGTCGCTGGCCTGCGCGGCCGCGCCGGACGCGGGCCTGCTGATCGGCGCCCGCGCGGTGCAGGGCGCGGCGGCGGCGCTGATCATCCCGCAGACGATCGGTCTCATCCGCGCGCTCTTCGACGGCGACGAACTCGCGAAGGCGCTCGGCAGCATCGGCCCGGTGATGGGCCTGTCCGCGGTCACCGGGCCGCTGCTCGGCGGCCTGCTGACGCAGGCGCTGTCGTGGCGGGCGGTGTTCCTGGTGAACGTCCCGCTCGGCCTCGCGGTCCTGCTCGCCGCGCGGTTCCTGCGCGAGGACAAAGCCGCGACGCGCCCGAAGCTCGACCTCGTGGGCACCGCGCTCGTCGTCGCCGGTGCCGGACTGCTCGTCTACCCGCTGATCAGCCCGGGCGGGACGGCGTGGCCGCTGCTCGCGGCCGGTGCCGCACTGCTCGTCGGGTTCGGGTTCCAGCAGCGCCGCACGGCCGCGCCGCTGGTCGAGCCGAGCCTGTTCGCCCACCGCGGGTTCCCGGCCGCCCTCGCCGGTTCCCTGCTGTACTTCGCGGTGATGACCGGGCTGATGCTCCTCGTGCCGATGCGGCTGCAGCTCGGCGAGGGCGTCGACGTCCGCACCGCGAGCCTGACCCTGCTGCCGCTCTCGGCCGGGCTCGCGGTGTCGTCGTGGTTCGCCGGGTCCTGGCTGGTGCCCAAGTTCGGCGTGCGCGTGATGTTCGCCGGGCTGGCCCTCTTGCTGGCCGGGATCCTCGGCGTCGCCGCCGGGGTGACGCCGGCGCTGGCACTGTGCGGCCTCGGGATGGGGACGTTCACGGTCCCGTTCTTCACCGCCGCCCTGCACCGCGTCCGGCCGCACGAGACGGGCTCGGCCGCCGGGCTGCTCAACGCCGTGCAGCAGCTCGGCGGCACCCTGGGCGTCGCCCTGCTCGGCGGGCTCTACCTGAGCACCGGCACAGCGACCACGGCGCTCGGCGTCGCCGCCGGGTTGACCGTGGCCGCCGCCGTCGCGGTGATCCCACTCAGTAGTCGTCGCGGCCGGTGAACTGCTGCTCCAGCAGCTCGGCCGCGCCGGCCACCAGCTCGAGCGGGTCGATGAACTCGTTGATGTCGAGGTTGATCAGCGGCAGCGAGTGGCGCAGCACGAGGTGGTCGCCCATCACCGCGAGCCCGCCCACGATGGTCGACTCACCGACCTCGGTGAGCACCTCGAGGAGGTCGACCTCGTCGTGGCGGGCGAACGGCGTCGCGATCTGGACCCAGTCCTCGCGCTGGTCGAGGATCTCGCGGGCGATCACCATGATCTGGGCCCGCTGCTCGGTGTCGGGGTCGTCGCCGAAGATCAGCCGGATGCGGATCTCGTCGGGCTCGTCGCGCACCACCCGGTATGCCTGCCTGATGTAAGCGACCAGATCGCCCCAGTTCGCCACGCGGTCCTCCGCTCTCGTACCTGCTCGGACGCACAGCGTAGCGATCAGGCGGTACCGATCCGGTCGAGGTCGGCCAGCACGTCGGCGGGGAGTTCGAGCGAAGCCGCGGCGAGGTTTTCGCGCAGGTGCTCCAGCGACGACGTGCCCGGGATGAGCAGCATCGACGGCGACCGCTGCAGCAGCCAGGCCAGCGCGACCTGCATCGGCGTCGCGCCGAGGCGGGCGGCGCAGTCGTCGAGGATCCCGGACTGCAGCGGGTTGAACCCGCCGAGCGGGAAGTACGGCACGAAGGCGATGCCCTCGGCGGCGCACTTGTCGACGAGGTCGTCGTTTTCGCGGTGCGCCAGGTTGTACTGGTTCTGCACGCAGACGACGGGCGCGATCGCCTTCGCCTCGTCGAGCTGCCCGGCGGTGACGTGGCTGACGCCGAGGTGCCGGATGAGTCCCTGCTGCCGCAGCTCGGCGAGCACGCCGAAGGGTTCGGCGAGCGACATCGGCACGGGGTAGTCGCCGGCGTCGTTGCTGAGCCGCAGGTTCACCACATCGAGCGCGTCGACGCCGAGGTTCCGCAGGTTGTCGTGCACGGCCTGCGTCAGTTCGTCCGCGGACAGCGCGGGCGGCCAGGCCTTGTCGGGCGTCCGGCGCGCGCCGACCTTCGTGACGATGGTGAGCGCTTCCGGGTACGGGTGCAGGGCTTCCTTGATCAGCGCGTTCACGGTGTGCGGGCCGTAGTAGTCGCTGGTGTCGAGGTGGGTGACACCGCTTTCGACGGCCTCGCGCAGCACGGCGACGGCGGTGTCGTGGTCGCTCGGCGGCCCCCAGACACCCGGGCCGGCCAGCTGCATGGCGCCGTACCCCATGCGGGTCACGGGGACTTCGCCGCCGAGGGTGAAGGTGCCGCCCAGGTTCGCCATGCCGCTCCTCAGGTAGGTGCCGTTTTCGCGAGGGAGTCTAGGCAGGCTCAGCCGCAGACGCCCTTCGCGCGGAGTACCCGCGTCACCGACTCCTGCACGCGCGTCTTGGGCAGTTCGCCGGACTGGACGGCCTTCACCAGCCGATCAAGCACCTCGTCCACCCGGCCGCCGGACGACCACAGCGCCTCGTCCGCCCCGGCCTGCAGCGCCTTCAGGACGGCGTCCGGCAACGAGTACTGCGCGGTGATCGCCTTCATCGCGCCGAGGTCGTCGGTGAGGACCAGGCCGTTGAACCCGAACTCGGTGCGCAGCAGCCGGTAGGCGGCCGGCGAGATCGACGCCGGGACACCGCCGGTCAGGCCGGGCACGTCGAGGTGGCCGACCATCACCGCGACCGGCCCGTAGTCCGCGAGGTTCCGGTACGGCACCAGGTCCACCGCCCGCAGCTGCGCGAGCGGCGGCGTCACGACCGTGCCCTTGTGCGAGTCGCCCGAGCCGTGGCCGTGGCCGGGGAAGTGCTTCAGCACCGGCTGGACACCGCCGTCGCGCAGGCCCGCCGCGAACGCCGCGGCGTACGTCTTCACGCGGTTCGGGTCGGGGCTGAACGAGCGGTCGCCGATGACGTCGTCGTCCGGGGCGTCCGTGACGTCGGTGTCCGGCGCGAAGTCGACCGTCACGCCGCGGGCGCGCAGCTGGCGGCCGCGGTCGGCGGCCAGCGCCCGGACCTGGGCGGGAGTCTTCGTCGCGGCCAGCTCGCGGGCCGACGGGAGGTCGCCGTCGAGGTCGTCGATGCGCTGGACGCGGCCGCCCTCTTCGTCGACCGACACGGCCACCGGCAGCTTGGCCGCGGCCTGCACGGCGTCCAGGGAACGATCTTTCAACAACGCTGTTGCGTTACCGCCGATGAAGATCCCGCCGACCTGGTTGTCGCGCACCAGGGACACCGTGGCGCCCGGGTTGTCGCCGGAGACCCCCACGACGACCAGCTGCGCGACCTGGCCGCGGACGTCGAGGCCGTTGACCAGCGACGCGCAGTCACCGGGCCGTGTCAGGCCCGACGTCGGAGCGGGGGAAGAGGGCGAGGCCGGGGCGACCGTCCGTGAAGAAGAGGGAGGAGGAACCGGCGAGCGGGGGATCGCCAGCCCGGAAACGGTGTCCGATTGACAGCCCGTGACCAGGGAACTCACGACCAGGGCGGAGAAGGCCACCCCCATGGCGGCCAGACTTCGGTGGTTCATCGGTCCCTTCACTCGTCGGCGTGCCCCACGACGGTAGTCGACGGCCCGCTTCACGATGTGAAGAAGGGCTGCACCGCGGTTAGAGAATTCGTGAAGGCGACCTCAGCAGACTGGCACCACCAGGACACGGACAGTGGGGAGGGGCCTAGATGGACCAGGTGCGAGTGGCGGCGTGGGCGTCGGACCCGATTGCGCTCACGGGGCTGATCAACCACCTGAAGTCCCGGCCGGAGCTGCTGGTCGTGCCGCGCGCCCGGCGGGGCGAAGCGGCCGTGCTCGTGTTCGCCGTCGGGCAGGTCGACCGCGAGGCGATCGCCGCGCTGCGGGCCGCGTCCGCCGAGTCGCCCGCCGCGATCGTGCTGGTCGCCGGGCACGTCGACCCCGGGCACCTGGGCCTGCTCGCCGACTGCCACGTCTCCGCCGTGCTGCCGCGGACCGCGCTCGACCGGCTCACCGACAGCGTGCTGGCCGCCGCGCGGGGGCGCACGACGTCGCTGCGCGACCAGGTCGAGGCGCTGGCGCACGAGGGGTCGCCGGCGGCGCTGACGCCGCGCGAGGTGGATGTGCTTCGCCTGATGGCCGAAGGCTGGGACACTGCGGAGATCGCGGGCAAGCTCTGCTACTCGGAGCGGACCGTGAAGAACGTCATCTACGCCATGACCAACCGGCTCAACCTGCGCAACCGGCCGCACGCGGTCGCCTACGCCGTGCGGGCCGGTGTGATCTGAGGAAGCCCGTTGCGCACGATCGCCCGCCGGACCGCCGCCGCGGTCGCCGCGTTGATCCCGCTCGCCGCTTGCAGCCCGGGTGACGCCGGCGGCCCGATGAAGCTCACCATCGCCACCTTCGGCGAATTCGGCTACGCGCCCCTGATCGCCGAATACCAGAAGCTGCATCCGGACATCACGGTGCAGAACCGCGTCACCGACTTCGACACCCACCACAAGGGTCTCGCGACGCAGCTCGCCACCGGCCACGGCGCCGCCGACGTCGTCGCGATCGAAGAGCAGTACATCCCGCAGTACCGGAAGGCGAAGGACAAGTTCGCCGACCTCGCCGCCTACGGCGCGCGGGACCTCGAAAAGCAATGGGCGCCCTGGAAGTGGGCGCAGGGCACCGACGGCGCGTTCGTCCTCGGCCTCGGCACCGACATGGGCAGCCTCGCCCTTTGCTACCGCCGTGACCTGTTCCAGGCCGCGGGCCTGCCGACGGACCGCGACGAGGTCGCGAAGCTGATGCCGGACTGGGACGCCTACGCCGCCACCGCCGAGCGGTTCACCGAGAAGACGCCGGACGTCAAGTTCGCGGACTCCGCCGGGACCGTCTACACCGCGATGCTCAACCAGTCACCCGAGAACTACTTCTCCGCGGCCGACGACTCCTTCATCGGCGACCGCAACCCCAGCGTGCGCACGGCTTTCTACCTCTCCGGCGGTATCGCGGCCAAAGGGGAGACGGCGGCCGCGACGACGTTCACGCAGGCCTGGAACGTCGCGATCAAGCAGGGTTCCTTCGCGACCGTCGCCTGCCCGGCGTGGATGCTCAGCCAGATCAAGGAAGCCGGCGGGGACGCGGGCAAGGGCAAGTGGGACGTCACGACCGTGCCCGGCAAGAGCGGCAACCAGGGCGGTTCGTTCCTGACCGTGCCGAAGCAGGGCGCGCACCCGAAGGAGGCGTACGAGCTCGCACGCTGGCTGACCGCGCCGGAGCAGCAGAAGAAGCTCTTCCTCTCCGACGGGATCCTGCCGAGCGAGCCGTCGGTGTACGCGGATCCGCAGGTCGTCGCGCACACCGACCCGTACTTCGGGGACGCGCCGATCGGCCGAATCTTCGCCGCGTCCGCCGACCGGCTGCGGCCCAACTACCGCGGCCTGCGCGACGCCGACGTCCGGCCGGAGTTCGGCCGCGCGCTCGGGCGGATCGAGGACAAGACCGACGGCGTCGACCAGGCCTGGGCGGAAGCCGTCCAGCAGGCGCAAGCCGCCCTGAAGTAGCCGGCGCGTGCTCGCTCGTTTCGACCGCAAGGCCACGCCGCTGCTGTTCGTCGCGCCCTTCTTCGGCCTGTTCGTCGTCTTCGGCGCCTTCCCGCTGCTCTACACGGCGTGGGTTTCGCTGCACGACTGGAACCTGCTGGAAGGCGACCAGGGCTACCTGGGCCTGGCGAACTACGGCGAGCTGCTCGCGGACCCGGACTTCTACAACGCGCTGGCCAACACGGTCGGCATCTTCGTGCTCGCCGCGGTCCCGGAGTTCCTGCTGGCGCTGGGCATCGCGGCGCTGCTCGACCGGCCGCTGCGGGGCGCGACCTGGTGGCGCACCGGGATCCTGCTGCCGAACGTGGTGTCCGTCGTCGCGATCGGGCTCGTGTTCGGGCAGCTGTTCAGCCGCGACTACGGCGTCGTCAACGAAGTCCTCGGCTGGTTCGGTGTCGCGCCGGTCAACTGGCAGGCGTCGAGCTGGACGTCGCACCTCGCGGTGGCGTCGATGGTGCTCTGGCGCTGGACCGGCTACAACGCGCTGATCTACCTGGCCGCGATGCAGGCCGTCCCCGGCGATCTTTACGAAGCCGCCGCGCTGGACGGTGCTTCGCGCTGGCGGACGTTCTGGTCGATCACCGTGCCGGGCATCCGGCCCGCGCTGGCCTTCACCGCCATCGCTGGCACGGTCAACGGCCTGCAGCTGTTCGCCGAGCCGCAGCTGTTCGACTCCGGCGGGTCGGGCGGGACCGGCGGCAACGACCGCCAGTTCCAGACGCTGGTGATGTACCTGTACGAGAAGGGGTTCACGCACTTCGACGCCGGCTACGCGGCCGCGCTGACCTGGGTGATGTTCGTGATCTGCGCGCTGTTCGCGCTGGTCAACTACCGGCTGGTGCGCCGGTTCGTGAGGTCGGCGTGAGACGCCCAGGCGGCTGGGTCTACGCGGTCCTGATCGGGGTGCTCGGCGCGTCGATCTTCCCGCTGTACTGGTCGTTCGTCGTGGCCACCCGCGACAACTCGGCGATCGGGGAGACGTCACCGCTGCTGCTGCCGGGCGGGCACCTCGTCGAGAACGTGCGCCGGGTCTTCGACACCGTCGACTTCTGGCTGGCGCTGGGCAACTCGCTGATCGTCGCGGGCACGGTGATGGTGTCCAACGTCGTGCTGGCGAGCCTGGCCGGGTTCGCCTTCGCGCGGCTGCGGTTCCGCGGCCGCAACACGCTGTTCCTGCTGGTCGTCGGCTCGGCGATGGTGCCGGCGCAGCTCGGCGTCATCCCGCTCTACCTGGTGGTCGGCGAACTCGGCTGGTACGGACGCCTCGAAGCGGTGATCGTGCCGGGGCTGCTCAGCGCGTTCAGCGTGTTCTGGATGCGCCAGGCGTGCGAGAACGCGATCAGCGCCGAACTCGTCGACGCGGCGACCGTCGACGGCTGTTCGATCCTGCGCACCTACTGGCACGTGGCGGTCCCTGCGCTGCGCCCGGCGGCCGCGGTGCTGGCGATGCTGACGTTCATGGCCGCGTGGAACGACTACTTCTGGCCGCTGGTGGTACTCGACCCGAACGAAACGCCGACCGTGCAGGTCGCCCTGTCGCAGCTGGCCAGCGGCTACTACACCGACTACGCGCTCATGCTCACCGGCGCGACCGTGGGCGTCCTGCCCGTGATCGCGCTGTTCCTGCTGCTGGGCCGCCACATCGTCCGGGGGATCCTGAAAGGGGCGCCAGTATGACCGGTCTTTCCTTCCCGCCGGGGTTCCTGTGGGGCGCGGCGACCGCGGCCTACCAGGTCGAAGGCGCGGTCGCGGAGGGCGGCCGGGGACCGTCCATCTGGGACACTTTCGCGGCTCGCCCGGGTGCCGTCCTCGGCGGTGCGTCCGGCGAGGTCGCGTGCGACCACTACCACCGGTACGCCGAGGACATCGGGCTGCTGGCGGACCTGGGGCTGGGCGCCTACCGGTTTTCGGTGGCGTGGCCGCGGGTGATGCCGGACGGCCGGACGCCGTCGTCCGCGGGGATCGCGTTCTACGACCGGCTCGTGGACGAGCTGCTGCGCCGCGACGTCGTGCCGGTGCTGACGCTGTACCACTGGGACCTGCCGCAGGCCCTGGAGGACGCGGGCGGCTGGCCCGCGCGCGACACGGCTCACCGGTTCGCGGACTACGCTTCCTTCGTCCACGACGCCCTGGGTGACCGCGTCAACCAGTGGACGACGATCAACGAGCCGTTCTGCGCGGCGTTCCTGGGGTACGGCAGCGGGGTGCACGCGCCGGGCGTCCAGGACTACGACACGGCGCTGGTCGCGGCGCACCACCTGCTGCTGGGCCACGGGCTGGCGACCCGGGCGCTGACTTCGGCAGCACGCCCCGGGCAGGAGTTCTCACTGGCGTTGAACTTCGCGCCCGCACTGCCGGACGGTACTTCACCGGCGCACCTCGAGGCGGCCCGGAAGTTCGACGGGATCCACAACCGGTTCTTCCTCGACCCGGTGCTGGGTCGCGGCTACCCGGAGGACGTGCTTTCCGACGTGGCTCATCACGGTGGCCGGTTCGCGGCGTCGATTCGCGACGGCGACACGGACACCATCGCGGCGGCGATCGACTGGCTGGGCGTGAACTACTACGCGCCCGCGCGGGTGACGCCCCTCGCGGATCTTTCGGTGCACGGCAACTGCCCGCTGCCGGGGTTGCGGGGCCTGGACGTGCTGCCGGCTCCGCCGCCGTTGACGGCTTTCGGATGGGAGCAGGCGCCTGCTGTCTTCACCGACCTGCTCGGGTGGATCTCGTCGCGGTCCGGCGGGCTGCCCATGGTGGTGGCGGAGAACGGCGCGTCCTTCGTGGACCAGGTCGTCGGCGGCCGCGTGTTCGACGCGGCGCGGGTGAACTACTTCATGGAGCACCTGGGGGCGGTCCACGCCGCGATTCGGGCCGGCGCGGACGTGCGCGGGTACTTCGCGTGGTCGCTGCTGGACAACTTCGAGTGGGCGATGGGGTATTCGCAGCGGTTCGGGTTGGTCCACGTCGACTTCGACACGCAGGAGCGGACGGTCAAGGACTCGGGGCGGTTCCTCGGCCGGGTCGCCAAGGCCAACGCCCTAGGGCCGCTGCCGGAAGGCGTCGGCGACGCCCGAGCGTGACGGCGTCTCCAGCTTGCCCAGCAACCGCGTCACGTGGGCCTGCACCGTCCGCCGCGGCAACGACAGCTCCGCCGCGATGTCCGGGTTCGACCGGCCCTCCGCGACCAGGCTCGCGATGCGGGCCTCGATCGGCGTCAGCGACTCCCAGCCGTGGCCCGGCCGGACCGGCGAGAACAACGCCCCGCGCCGGACACCCAGCCGCCGCAGCCGCGTCTCCGCCCGGCGCAGGTCCCAGCGCGCCCCCAGCGCCGTGTAGATCTCCGCCGCCTCCTCGAACGCCGCGTGCGCCGCGTCGAGGCGGCCCGCGCGGGCCAGCAGCTCCGCCGCGTCTTCGAGCACGGAAGCCAGCTCCGGCCGGCGGCCGACCGCGCGGAAGTGCTCCGCCGTCGCGAGCACCGCCGCCGGGTCCTCCTCGATCAGCCCCCGGCACCACGACACCGCCGCGTGCGCCCGCGCCGGCCGCCGTTCCTTCGCCGCCTCCTCCTCGCAGACCTCCAGGGCCCGGCGGGCGCGGACGACGTCGTCCTGCTCCATCGCCAGCCGCACGAACGTCGGGAGCCATTGGTGGCGCAGCATCATCTGCGCGTACGTCGGGTTCAGGATCGGTTCGAGCACGGCCATCGCGCGGGCCCGGTCGCCGCGCTGCTCGGCCGCGAGCGCGTCCGCGACCAGCAGGAAGTCGAAGCTCTCGCGCTCGGCGCCGGTCGCCGGGGCGTACTCCTCCGCCGCGTCGAGGTGGGCCGCCGCCTGCGCGCGGTCGTCGCGGCGGCCGGCGATCAGGGCCGCGACGCCGTGCAGCAGCAGGGCGGCCGGCCCGGGCTCGCGCAGGCCGTAGAACGTGATCGCCGGGCCGTCTTCGGTGACCGTGTCCAGCTCGACCAGGGCCTCGTCCCAGCGGCCTTCCCAGTACCGGTGCACCGCGACGGACACCTGCAGCCCCACCGGCATCGAGTGCCGGGCCGCGACGTCGCCGGCCGCGCGCAAGGACGCGTCCGCCTCGGCGAGCCGGTCGAGGTTCTGCAGCGTGAACACGCGGTTGTCGAGCAGGTCGAGGTGCAGGTCGGCCAGCTCGTGCTCGTCGCCGACGGCCTCGATCGCCGCGTCGATGTGCGCGAGCGCGGAGTCGTGCTCGCGGCGGACGGAATCCACCAGCCACAACGACTGCAGCGCGTGCGCCGTCAGGTACCGGTCGCCGCCGGCGAACGACTTGGTCTCGTACGCGGCCTTCTCCGCCGTGTCCAAATCGGACAGATCGCCGCGGCGGAAGTTCGCCAGCAGCTGCCGGTGCTTGCCCCGCCACAGCTCCGGCACGGCCGGGTCGTCGACCGACGCGGCGAGCGTCGCGACCGCCCCTTCGGTGTCGCCACGACGGTGCCGCAGCGCCGCGAGGATGTGCCGCATCTCCTCGACCGCGTCGGGTTCGGTGGCCACGTCGAGCGCTTGCTGCGCCAGGGATTCCGGGTTGCGTTCCAGCCGGAACAGCACCTTGACCAGGGCCACGAGCAGGACTTCGCGGCGGTCTCCGGCGCCCGCGGCCAGTGCGCGTTCCAGCAGTTCCACGGCGATCAGCGGCGCCCGGTTGGACACCGCCGCGTGGTGGGCGGCGAGCCAGTCCAGCACCCATTCGTCCACAGTGGCCGGTGCGGCCACCAGCTGCTCGGCGACGCGCTTGACCGGCGCGCCGATCCCGGCGAGCGCTTCCGCGGCCTGCCGGTGCAGTGCTGCCCGCGTCCCGGCCAGCAGCCGGTCGTAAAGTGCTTGGCGCAGCAGGGGATGCCGGAACGCGAGCTGTGTCCCGGTGTCGATCAGGACGTTCGCGGCGACGGCCTCTTCGAGGGGCTCCAGCAGGTCCGACGGCCGCGTGCCGAGCACCGCGGCGATGTCCCCGACGGCGAACTCCATGCCCAGCAACGCGCCCCAGCGCAGCACTTCCTGCGTCCGCGCGGGGAGGAAGTCGAGCCGCCGGTCGACCGCGGCGACGAGCGAGCGCGGCGCTTCGAACTCCGCCGGGTCGTCGACGTCGGCCAGGCCGCCGCTCACCTCGACCGCGCCGGCGCGCAGCAGGACGTCGACCATCTCCTTGACGTACAACGGGTTCCCGGCACCACGAGCCGCCAGCTCGCGCAGCCCGGGCCCGGGAGCGGCGCCGATCTGGTCCTCGATCAGCCGTCCGACGTCCTCACCGGTCAACGGCGCGAGATCGAGCACGACGCCGTCGCGCGCCTGGACGCCACGGCGCAGCTGGGCGAGCTCGGCGCGGTCCGGCGCCGGCCGGGTCGCGGCCACCAGTAGCAGCGGCAGCTGCCGGGTCGCCGCGCAGAGGCGGTGCCAGACCAGCACGGACGCCTCGTCCGCCCACTGCAGGTCGTCGACCACCAGCACCTGCGGCGAGCGCGCGCACAGCTCGTCGACCAGGGCCAGGAGGCGGTCGACGGCGCCGAGCACCGGGTCGGCCGGCCCGAGGCCGCGCCGCACCGGGCCTTCACCGGCGAGCTCCTTGGCCACCTTCGCGCGCCGCGGGTCGGGCGAATGCGCGTCGATCGCCAGACACTCGAGCATCACCTGCAGCGGGAACCGGGTGCTCAGCTCGTCGGCGGCGGCCCAGAGCCGCTGGAACCCCGGGCCGTCCGGCAGGGTGCTGGTGAGCAGCTCGGACTTGCCGATGCCGGCTTCGCCCTCGATCCACACGGCCCGGCCGCGCCCGGCCCGGACGTCGGCGACGAGCTCGGCGAGCCGGGCCGTCTCGGCTTCCCGGCCGAAGAGCCGGTGCCCGGTGACCTCGACGGGCGCCGCGGGCGCGTCGAGCCCCGGGTCCTGGGCGAGGATCTGCTGGTGGAGGCGTTGCAGTGCCGGGCCGGGCTCGACCCCGAGCTCGGCGACGAGGGTGGCGCGGGCGTCGCGGAAGACGTCGAGGGCGTCGGCGTGCCGGCCGCTGCGGTAGAGGGCGAGCATCAGCGACTCGCGCAGCGATTCCCGCAGCGGGTGCTCGCCGGCCAGCACCGCCAGCTCCGGCGCGAGGTCGAGGTGGCCGCCGAGGGCCAGCAGCGCCTGGGCCCGCCGCTCCAGGGTGTTCAGCCGCAGCTCGGCGAGGTATTCGCGGTGCCGCTCGGCGAACCCGCCGGGCACGCCGGAGAGCGCTTCCCCCTGCCAGAGCGCGAGGGCGGCGTCGAGCTCGGTGACGGCCGCCCGCGGATCACCGCGGTCGAGGTGCTGCTGCGCGCGTCCGCGGTGCCGCTCGAAGACGGCGGCGTCGAGCGCGTCCTCGTCGAGCAGCAGCGAGTAGCCGGCGGGATCCGACACGAGGACGCTGGCGGCCGACCAGCGCGACCGGTCGGGTTCGAGCGCCCGCCGCAGCCCGGAGACGTAGGTGTGGACGCTGCCTTCGACGCTCGCGGGGGCGGAGTCGCCCCAGACCCCGGCGATGAGCTCGGCGCGCGGGACCGGGCGGCCGGCGTTGACCGCGAGCACGGCGAAGATCGCGCGCTGACGAGCGGGGCCCAGGCCGATCTCGGCCGCCCCGCGCCAGGCCCGCAGGGGGCCGAGCAAGCCCACTCGCAGACCGGTGTCCGCTTCCCCTCGCATGTCCCTGCCGTTCCCTCGGGGGACGAACCCGCCGGGGGCGGGCCCCCAGGACCCCGGCGGACATCTTCGCTGCCGACTACTCCGGCGAGCTTACCGACGTGGCAAGCCCGGATCGGGTTGCCTGATGGCGTGCGGGTCACGACTTTGGAAGGGGCGGGTTTCGATCATCCGGCCGGTTCGCTCCGGTGCTCGGAGGTCCTGAATGAGTCATTCAGGACCTCCGGCGACCTGAATGACTCATTCAAGACGTTTGGCCAGGCGAGGGTGGGTGCCGACGGCCCTTGGCCGGGCCGCGCGGGGTCGCCTCCGGTGGTCGCGAATGACTCATTCGGGACCTCGCACCCCGCACCGGAGTCGCGCAGGGGCGCCGCCGGCCGGGTGTGCGAACCAGCCGAAGTCGGTGCCGGCACCCGCGCAGGGGCGCCGCCGTTGCAGTGAATGACTCATTCCTGGCGCCAGGCGCCAGGAATGAGTCTCAGTGTCAGGGTTGGTGGCGCCGCACGATGTGCGGTTAAGGTCCGGTCTTGAGCACGCGGTGACTCAGAATGAGGTTGCCGGTAACGGCTTGTGAATGAACTGTCCCGCGTGGTCAAGGCCCGGGCCAGGCTGGCCTGAC